>JBBIID010000355.1:0-3751 GCA_037446675.1 Paludibacter sp. | reverse complement strand
GTATGGATGTTGCTTTTAGTCGTGATAGTGAAAAGAAAATATATGTACAGGATAAGTTGTGGGAGAATGCAGTTGAAATATACAAATGGCTCGAAGAAGGCGCTCACTTTTATATCTGTGGCGATATGAAAAATATGGCGCGGGCTGTACAGGATACTTTATTGAAAATTGTGGAAACACAAGGGCTTTTAAGCAACGAACAAGCACAGGAATATATTGACAATCTGGAAAAATCGAAACGGTTACAACAGGATGTGTATTAATGTATTTACGATTTATTCATTTACAATTTACGATTTAGAAAAATGAGCGATAAAAACTATAAATCACTTGCCGGAAACGGAGATGGGCAATTAAATTCTTTCGAAATATTGAAAGGAAACAGCGATTTTCTGCGGGGCACCATCAAAGAAAGTTTGAGCGATCCGATAACCGGTTCTATTGCTGCTGATGATCAGTTATTAATTAAGTTTCATGGGACTTATCAGCAGCAAAATCGCGATTTGGACGAGGAACGAAAAAGACAAAAACTGGAACCACTGTATTCATTTCTTATTCGCGTACGTGTTCCGGGAGGCGTTACCACACCACAACAGTGGATCGATTTGGATAACCTGGCCGACAAATATGCCGATAAAACACT
This sequence comes from Paludibacter sp., assembly GCA_037446675.1. Lineage (GTDB taxonomy): Bacteria > Bacteroidota > Bacteroidia > Bacteroidales > Paludibacteraceae > Paludibacter. The sequence continues at coordinate 3,108 of JBBIID010000355.1, read as the reverse complement.
TAAGCTAACGACTCGTCAGGCTTTCCAGTTTCACGGAGTGCTGAAACGCAACCTGAAAACGACAATGCAGAAAATTAATAAATCTCTGCTTGATACGATTGCGGCTTGTGGCGATGTAAACCGAAATGTGATGAGTTCAGCTAATCCGTACGAATCGGTTGTTCATGCCGAAGTGGCGGAAGATGCCAAACGGGTTTCTGATTATTTCACTCCAAAAACCAACGCTTATCACGAAATTTGGTTGGATGGAGAGTTGATAGCCGGAGGTGAAAAAGAAGATGAGCCAATTTATGGTAAAGCATATCTTCCGCGCAAGTTCAAAACAGCCTTTGCTATTCCCGAAAGAAACGACTCCGATGTATTTTCAAACGACATGGGTTTTATCGCTATTGTGGAAAACGGAAAACTACTCGGCTACAATCTTACCGTGGGTGGCGGTATGGCGTACACATTTGGAAATACAGCAACTTATCCGCGCGTGGCGGATGTTATGGGCTATTTCCCGAAGGAACAATTACTGGACGTTGCCGAGGCGGTTATTCTTTTTCAACGCGATCATGGAAACCGCGCTGATCGAAAGAATGCGAGGTTGAAATATACCATCGACCGACTCGGGCACGAATTTTTTCATGCTGAAATTGCCCGTACTAAAGGAATAAAACTGGAGAATTCCCGACCATTCACTTTTAAAACGTTGGGTGATAAATATGGCTGGACAAAAGGAGAAGATGGTTTGTGGCACTATGGTGTATTTGTCGAAGGTGGAAAAGTGGGCGATCGGAGTGGCTACACGGCAAAAGCTGCTTTGCGCGAAATAGCTGAAATACACGATGGAGTTTTCATTCTTACCGGAAATCAAAATGTAGTGGTGGCGAATGTTTCGGAGGCGAATAAACCTGCAATCGACAAAATTTTGAAAAAACATAAGGTGCTGGATGAAAAAAATATATCCGCTTTGCGAAAAAATTCAATCGCTTGCGCTGCACTGCCTCACTGTGGATTGGCATTTGCCGAAGCTGAACGTTATTTGCCTTCGTTTATCGATAGAATTGATGAAATTCTGAAAGAAAACAATCTCCTGCAGGACGAAATCAGCATTCGTATGACAGGTTGCGCCAATGGTTGTGGTCGGCCGTTTTTAGCTGAAATAGCCATGGTTGGCCGTGCTCCAGGCCGATACAACCTGTATTTGGGAGCCGATTTTACCGGACAACGACTGAATAAGTTGTACAAGGAAATGTTGGACGAGGATCAATTGATCGCTGAAATCAAACCCTTATTGGTGGATTACAGTAAAACCAGAGAGAAAAATGAGCATTTTGGCGATTTTGTTATCCGCAAAGGATACATCAAAGCCACCACGCATGGTACTAATTTTCATGAGTAAAAAATGAACCGGGAAGATCTGCAATTTTTACCTATTTCGATCAATGTTACCGATAAAAAAATCCTTTTGGTGGGTGGCGGTAAAGTTGCTACACACAAAGGTTCTATCATGGCGCGCTTTGTTCGGAATGTGACGGTTATTTCTCCTGATTTTACAGATGAAATACTGCAATTACCTTTTGAGTTTATCGAAAAAGAATACGAAAAAACCGATCTCGTGGGATTTTTTCTGGTTTATGTTTGCACAGGCGATCACGATCTGAATGCACGTATCAAGCAGGATGCAGAAGAACTGGGAATTTTGACGAGTGTGTGCGATGCGCCTTTGCTGTGCGATTTTGTGTCGCCGGCTATTCATAAAGAAGGAAACCTGACGATTGCAGTAGGATCGAATGCACAGAATGTTTACAAATCGGTTGACGTGCGCAACCAAATAAGCGAATTAATTAAAAATGGTACAATACATCTCTAAAAACCAGTTGAACACTTCATTGAAGGACAGGGAAAGTTATTTTAAAGAAATAAAATTCTCTGACAACATACCGCACGTATTGATTCAAACCTGTGACCGGATTGAAATGTACTGGGGAGATGGCGAAATTCCACATCATATTGCTTCTCATTTGTTTTCTGTGGTTTCCGGTTTGGAATCTTCGTTGATAGGCGAAACGGCTATTCAGGGGCAAGTGAAATCCTGTTATCAGGACTCTGCAAATTCGCACCAGCTTTCAGGATCTTTGCATAAATTATTTCAGCACGCTTTGCATGTGGGAAAACGTGTCCGCACCGAGTCGGCAATTTCCGAAGGAGCTATGTCGCACAGTCAGGCGGTAATTGAATGTTTGATTCGTGAAAAAGTTCCATTGAAAAATGCGTTGATTACCATGTTGGGCATCAATAAATTGAACGAAGACATTATACGTTTTTTGCAAGCCAAAGGAGCTTTGTCGATATTTTTGGGAAATCGCTATTACGAGAAAGCGCAGCATTTGGCTGAAATATACGATTGTAAAGCTTTTCGTTTCGACGAGATGAAATCTTTTCTTGCTCACACGAATGTGCTGATAACGGCTACTTCGGCGCCTCATTTAATTGTGCGTCCCGAACATATTTCGCCAGAGCAAAAAATGTTGATTATAGATTTGGCTTTTCCGCGCGATGTAGATGAACGAATCGGTGAAATGCCGAATGTGACCTTGTACAATCTGGAAGATATGAAACGGATTGTGGATCAAAATAAAGCAGCAAGGTATCTGCAAATGGAAAAAGCGAAAGAGATTATTGAAGACGAAGTGGAAAAATTTTGCGCTCGGATAAACAATCTTACTTCAATTAAAGCAATATTGCGGGACAATCGTACCCTGAATGCGGTATAAATTTTACCATATCAGCGCGATTGCTATACAAGCAGTATTTTCTGAATTTTGCATTGTAATTGTTTTCAAGAATTTAAAAACGGAAACCTATGATGCATTATTTTATTATTCCCGGATACCAGGGCTCAGGTGAAAACCATTGGCAAACATGGATGGAAGCGAAAAGTCAAAACTTCCATCGCATTCAACAACGGGATTGGGAGCAGCCCAATATAGACGAATGGGTGGAAAACATAAACAAAGCAATTGAAAATTACAATCCCGAATCTGTTGTTCTCGTTGCTCATAGTTTGGGTTGCCTCACGGTAGCAGAGTGGGTGAAAAAATATAATAAAACAGTAAGAGC
>JBBIID010000354.1:0-3764 GCA_037446675.1 Paludibacter sp. | reverse complement strand
CGCATACCGACTCACCCTTTATCGTAAAAGGAATCATCGAAATACCAAAAGGAACGCGCGCAAAATACGAACTGGATAAAGAAAGCGGATTACTCCGACTCGACAGAGTTTTGTATTCTTCGGTTTATTATCCGGCAAACTACGGATTTATCCCGCAAACGTATTGCGACGATCATGACCCGTTGGATATTCTGATTTTGTCGCAAACCGAGGTAGTTCCGTTGTGTATTGTCGAAGCCAAAGTAATCGGGGTTATGCGAATGCTTGATAATGGCGAAGCTGACGATAAAATTATTGCAGTAGCACAGGGCGATCCGAGCGTAAATCACTACAACGATATTTCCGAACTTCCTCAATATCTGATTTCAGAAACAATGAGTTTCTTCGAAGACTACACAAAGCTGGAACACAAAACCGTAGTGATCGAAAAATTCTTCGGAAAAGAAGTAGCGTTGGAAATTTTGGACGAAAGCTTTAAGTTGTACAAAAAGAACTACGGCGAATTGCACAAGTGGTTTTTTGGGTGATTAAGCCCAATACAAAAATCTGATGTTGAGCGCCTGTTTTCACTCGTCAATCAGAATAAAAACAGAAAATATATCTAAAATCGCAACCGGGAGTTCATAGCTTCGGTTGCGATTTTATTTTATCAAAAAAAGTAAGTTCGTCCGGCGAGTCTGAAATGAAGCCGATTCACTACTGATTCAGTACAAATATGGGATGTCGAGTTCCCAACAAGCAATGTAATAGTCCGAATGACAGATGACAATCTCCGAATGTGAGATGGCGGTGTCCGAATGACAAGTGGCGGTGTCCGAATGAGAGATGAACATGACAGGTTGTCAGATGGCGGTGTCCGAATAACATATTTCAGTGGCCGAATATAAAGTGGCGGTCGCCGGATAACAGATGTCAGTTGCACGGTAAAGATCAATCAGGCAATTTTCAACCATTAAATTCAACCAATATCGTTTTAAATACCGCTTTTTAATTCTCTCCTAATATCAGAATGTATAATCAAATTATCAAAAAACAAAGTATTTACATGGGCAGCATTATATAATTTTGTACCGTCTTGTTTGCGACTCCTTTTCAACAAAAATACAGACACAACTAAATATAATTCAAGCACATAATAAAAAATGAAACAATTAGATGTCAACTTAATGCATCCGGTAGAACAGATTAATGTGATTATCGGACGCATTTACAAAAGCGGAATGACGACTACTTCCGGTGGAAATATTTCGATCAAAGATGGCAATGGCGACATTTGGATTACGCCTTCGGCTGTCGACAAAGGATCGTTAACTACAAAAGATATTGTTTGCGTAAAAAAAGATGGCTCCATTGTTGGACTTCACAAACCATCTTCCGAATATCCATTTCATAAAGCGATCTACGAAACCCGTCCCGAGCTAACTGCCATCATCCATGCTCATCCTCCCGGATTGGTTGCGTTCAGCATTGCGCGCCAGGTTCCCGATACAAGCATTGTTCCTCAGGCACGTAATATCTGTGGCGAAATAGGCTTTGCCCCTTACGGTTGCCCGGGAAGCGAAGATTTGGGAGCTAAAATTGCCAACGAATTTAAAAACAAAAAATACAAAGCGGTGATTATGGAAAATCACGGTGTAGTATTGGCCGGTGCCGACATGATGGATGCTTACCAACGTTTCGAAACACTGGAGTTCTGCTGCCGAACCATTGTGAATGCCGGAAGAATCGGAAAAATAAATACGCTTACCGACGAACAAATTTCGAAATACATCAACCATTTCCCAAAAAACATCACACCTTTTATGGATGTTGAATATCCTTCGGATGAGCGTGAAATACGTTCGGAAATGGTGAATATTATCCGCCGTGCCTGCGATCAGGGATTGATGATTTCAACCTACGGAACAGTGTCGGTTCGCTGGAAAGAAAATGATTTCCTGATTACTCCACGCGACGTAGCCCGTTGGGACATTTTACCAAAGAGCATTGTGCAGATTAAAAACGGTATGGCCGAAGCGGGCAAAATCCCAAGTCGTTCGGTAGCATTGCATCACCGTATTTATCAATTGAATCCACATATAAATTCCATCATCACAACTCAGGCTACCAACCTGATGGCACATGCCGTTAGTCATCAAAAGTTTGATGTTCGTACTATTCCCGAGAGCTGGATTTTCCTGCAGGATGTTCCGTCAATTCCATTCGAAAGCCTTTATGGCGATCCGGAAGAAATTGCGAAACTGTTCTCGAAAAACCGTGTGATTATTGTTGAAAACGACTCGGTAATCGTTACCGGAAACAAACTTATCAATACGTTCGATTATCTCGAAGTAGCCGAATTTTCGGCCAACTCATTGGTTATGGCTTCCTCTATCGGGCCGCTTCAACCCATGGGCGACAAAGAAATTGATGAGCTCAGAATCGCCTTCAACGTGAAATAATTCGACAGAAACCGGTATTCATACTTCTTTAAATCGCTCAATCCGAATTTATTCAGATTGGGCGATTTCAGCATCCCTGCCATCTTTGTTGGTGGGCAAAAATCCAATATTTAATGTCGACTCACAGCTCCTATCGTACATCAATGCCTGAATGGCTTAGCTTTTCTTCGTCCCAATACAGTTAAAACAATCAAGAGCAAAAGATAGTGTTTTGCATTGTCGCTTGCTATCAATTGTGTTATTTCAAACACAGATTCCTCTTTTCATAGATTAGCATTAATATGTTGTTTAACATATAAATTCACAGGAATAGTAATAATCAGCCATTTATCACATTCGTTGTTGAGGATTTGGTGAGTGGATGCTCTGCAACGAGTGAATTTTTGTGTGTTAATATATTATAATTAATATCTTTATTGTTATTAGCTTTGTCCAATTCATTAACGATTTAGATATCAAAGCTTATGCGCCCAAACTACTTATTGTTTCTACTGACTCTGTTTTTGCTAAACACCTTCTGCGTTGGCATTCACGCCCAAAATCAAACTCCAAAATTGTGTTTATCGGTTACGCAATCAGGAGAAAAAACATTTTTCGACCTTAATGATATTCGTAAGTTAACTTTTCGTGATAATAATACTTTACGGTTGGATAAACTTGGCGGAATTTCGCATGATTTTTCCATCTCTGCCATCAGTAAGTTGAGTTTCGAAAACGGTGAACCTTCCGGTGTTATTTTACCTTCGTCGGATCAAGAATTATATTATCACCCCAATCCTGTAAATGACAGATTAACTATTGCAAGTGACAATGTTATTGGAAATGTACGCATGTACGACCTTGAAGGACGGGTTTTAATCAACCAGAGTTATTCTGGTCATGCTGCCGAAATCGAAATGTCCGGGTTTAGCAATGGAGTTTATATATTAAAAACGTCAACAAATACTTACAAAATAATTAAAAACTAAGAATATGAAGAAAATCTATGTGCTGACATTGCTCGCGCTTATCGTGGTTTGTAATGCAATGTCTCAGCAAACTAAAACAATGTATATCTACAGCAATAATGAAGTTATTTTCTCCAAGGGTGTCGCTGAAATTGATTCTGTGACCTTTATAGCTCCACCATTGCCTGAGAGCGAATATTACAAAAACTATAGTGGGACACCATATAATGGAACCGTTCAGAAAATCCCCGGAAGAGTTATGCTGGCCTATTTTGACCTTGGTGGAGAAGGCGTTTCGTGGCACGATACTTCAGCTGGCTGCACAGGAGGCTTACGCAACGGAACCGATGTAGATTCAAAATCGACCAATTCCGGC
>JBBIID010000353.1:0-3771 GCA_037446675.1 Paludibacter sp. | reverse complement strand
CCATTTGCCGATAATTTAATGAGATTAGTGGCCTGAGTTACATCCAATGCTGTAATCGAACTTAGTCCGCAATCGAAAACGGTAATTCCGTTTCCAGTTATGATGATTTCACCAACGGGAGTTCCTGATAATGTTGTCAAATTTCCATCAATATCAGTTTCTGTGATTTCGGTATTGACTAAATTACCATCTCCCCAATCGACACCTACAGTTGTCGCAGTGGAAGTAATAATACCTAAACTGATAACATCGTTTTTTGAACTATTTAAACGAATTTCGTCGGCGCTGATTGTTTGATTTATAAGCAATAGAATTGCTATTGCTCCAAGTATTACTTTTTTCATAAAAAAATTAATTATTGATTAATAAAAAATATTCAAAACAACAGAACTGGCCGGCGCCTTTTGTCCAGTTCTGAGATTGAGCTTAGTGAACTATTTTATATGTTGTAGGTCTGTGATTCTGATCGTATACTACCAAAATATAAAGACCTTGTTGCATGTTGTAAGTTTGTATGTTGTAGCTAGTTTCGTGTATTTTATCCTTAAAAACCAAATTTCCTCTGAGGTCATATAACGATACTCCGGTCATTAGCTTGCTTCCTTAGAGATGAATTACATCACGACGGACATCCATGCGAATACCGGATTCAGCGGCATGCTCAGCAACTCCAGTAGTGAAATCGAAAGAGAATTCATTTGAAAAAATTGTTTCGCCAAAATCTCCTACTGCCTTCACTTTATACACATTGCTGCCTGATACCGGATTCATGTCGGTAAACGAACAATCTGTAGATGTTCCTATTTTTTCTCCATTCCGATAAATATGGTATTCTTTTACTACCGAAGATGTCACGCGAGGATAGACTTCTATATTGTCGACATGCCACCAGTACGAGAGTCCCATATTATTATCGTCGTAGGCATGAAATGCAATGAGCATATTATCTGAAGTGTGTTCCGAAAGATCCACTTCAATGCGTTCGTATTTGTTTACAGCAGTTCCCTGTGTTTTCAAATCAAAAATTTTATTCCATGTCGCTCCATTATCGTTGCTAATTTCGACATAGTAAAAATTGTGTGCATTAACTTTTAATGGAGCAATGGAATTTGAATAAAAGAATAAACGTCCTGCATTGGCGAATTTCGGAGAAACTAGTCGTTCATCCTGATGACGATCCTCAAACTCTGAATTCAAACGAGCTGAATAATTTCCGTCATACGGCAACTTATATTTCTCTTTTTCCTGCCACACCCAGCCTACGTTATTCACTGTTTGTATAGTCCAAAGATTTCTGTTGTCGATATTTTCAAAATCTTCGGTTAACACAGCCGAACCTTCGATGGGTCTTTCCCATGACAAATTGATTGAACTTCCATCTTTGCTTCCGGTCAGACTGTAAGGAGATTGAATGATGGCAGAAAATTGAGAAATCCTTAATTCGATTGACACATTCGCATCTTTAGTGCTCTGGAATAAAATCGTTCCCGTACGTGTTACAAATTGTTCATTTTTACTTTCGGTTGTTACTATAAAATCTGTGGTTCCCGCAGCTCCGGTTAATGTCGATATGTTTAGCCAATCGGGGATATTCTTTGCTTCCCAGTCGGTATTCACAGCTTTAACCTGCACTTTGCAGGTGCTACCTAATTCACCTGCGATAGTTACTTCCTTTTGCGACAAAATAATTTGAGGGCTAAATGGCAACAATTCAAAGGAGATATTGTCTCCACAAGAACCAATATTGGCAATAGCAAAGTTGGCTTCAGTTCCATCGTGGTAAAAGGGTTTCACGCTTGCTGCCCCGCCAAATGCCGTCCGCCCGCTCTCGCTACTAAAATAAGCTTCAGAAATGTTTCCATCGGCTGTGATTGAGCCACCCGGACGAAATAAATATTGCTCATCAAATTTACTGCTTCCGTCATAACCATCGTTCCCTGTGAAATTCGGATTTATGCGATAGATTAATAACCCCGATGCTGGCAGCCCATTTTCGAAAGGAGAACTACGTTTTCGGTATTCGAGAACAAAATATTCATCGGAATCGGGAAGTTTTATTTTGTAGGCAACATTATCTTTGCTGGCTCCTCCAACTGGATTAAGTGTATAAACACCCGGTTCGGATATTTCTGGAATCTCATCAATCCATTCACAATACTTATACTTTGTGTAAGCGGACATCCCTTGCGGAGTTGTCAAATTATCCGACATTAAATCCCACACTCCAACCGGATTCAATCCCTTTAGAGTATGATACAAATCTCTGGTTCCTAATGTGTGAGACATTTCGTGGCAAAGAACGCCGGCATTTATTTGAATAGGATTAAATGAATTCCAACCATTTGCCCCGTCAAAAAGTACAATATATTCATTTACTTTTTTTGACGCAATAGACCCACTTTTGATATACAACGTAGATCGGTGTGGCCACAAAAGATATTTAGCGCTTATTTCTGAATTTCCGCTCAGAATAATACAAATATTATCCACTACGCCATCTCCGTTGGCATCAATATTTGCGTCTTGAGGAACAATCGTATTCAAATAATCAGAAATTTCTTTGACAAGGCTTTGTTCTCTCATTAATACATCGGCGGCATTATCAATGTCATATCCATCTGTATTTATCGATGTATAATGTTGGTAGTAACTTCTGCTATGAGAAGCCTGAAATGATAATACATTAACATCGGAAGATACTGGATAGAGCACACTTTTCCAACTAAGTTGATTGTAGGATGCCAGATTGAAATAGTTATATACGGAAATGTTTGAAGTTCCCTCTGCATTAAAAAGAGACTCGTAATCTGTCACCGATTTATCAAAAACAGATGCATCTTCATCCGCGAAACGGACAAAACAGACAAGATTGGACAGCATCCCTTTGTTTTGTTGAGCCGATAAATTAACTACGACACTCAACATAAAAAGGGATATTGTAAATAGCGATTTGTACATTTAGATGAATTACTATTTAATTATTATTTTTTTTGTAATGATTTTTCTGTTATTGAAAGTGACTTTAGCTACGTAAACGCCTTTGCTTATGTCGGCTACGTCTAACGATGACTCATTTGCTTCTTTGAGCAAAGCTCCTTGGGCGTTAAATACCTTGATTGAGGCTTTTTCAGATAAAAGTATGTTCTTCCCAACGAAAAGTACTTTCTGCGAGTTGCCAGAAACATCATTTAATCCGGACGGAGATTGAGTTTTGAGTACTTTTAATCCATGAATGTAAAGATTATTATTTGTTAGGCTTTGGAAATAAGCATACATGGTAGAAGAAGAAGTCAACGTAAAAATCGGTTCAAACCCGGTATTTAACTGTTCCATATCCAGCCAGTTATAAATCCCGGCAGACGATAAGGCTCTGAATACTGTTGTATATTTTGCAGATACAACCTGATAATCAGTTGTTATAACTCCGGATTGAGGAGTTCCTAAAAGTCTTACGTACATTTTGCTGTCGGCAGACACACAAACATTAAACGAAGTACAAGATGGCATTTTTACAATAAAACCGCCACCGTTTGTTGAGGAAGTTGCCGATGCTGGGGCAAGTTTAATGGCACCGGTATGTGATGTCGGTCCAGCTAACACGCCGTCGGTTCCTGCACCTACAAAAGTTGCTGAGGCTTCACTGTCAATATAATCTCCAAATCCGGCAGATACCATTTGAATTAGTTTGCCCGTTTCGGAATACTTGCCTTCTTCGTTGTTCGATTGTCCAATGTATTTATCAATTTTTGCCTGCGTATCAAACCAAATCCA
>JBBIID010000352.1:0-3777 GCA_037446675.1 Paludibacter sp. | reverse complement strand
TGAGAGTTAGTAGATAAAAAACAGTTAATATTTTGCTTTTGTTCAGCAAATCAAAATTCACGAGTTGGATTTTTCTGTTCTTTATTTAAGGTAACTTGAGGTTGCAAAGGTAAGAAATATAAAAGAAGAATTATTATAATTTATTTTAAACAATAAAAGCCACACAATCGCATGGCTTTTATAAAAATTTTCAAATCTGTTTACAGTAAATCGCTGGCCAGTTCCGATAAATAACTTCGCTCGCCTTTCACGAGATTTATATGCGAAAATACGCTTTGACCTTTCATCCTGTCGATCATATACACCAACCCATTCGAGAACATATCCAGATATGGTGAGTCAATTTGCTGAATGTCACCAGTAAATACAATTTTAGTTCCTTCGCCAGCACGGGTTATAATGGTCTTTATTTCGTGTGGAGTCAGGTTTTGCGCCTCATCAACGATAAAAAAAGTTTCGCTAAGACTTCTACCTCTTATATACGCCAAAGCTTCAATCACCAATTGATCATTTTTTTGCAGCTCCTCCAGCAAACGGATTTCTTTTCCCTGATATGAGAAATTATGTTTTATCACATTCAAATTATCGAACAACGGTTGCATGTAAGGTGCCACTTTCTGCTTTTCGTCGCCAGGTAAAAATCCTAAATCTTTATTTCCCAACGCCACAATCGGGCGAGCCAGTAAAATTTGCTTGTACGATTCATTTTTGTGCAACGCAGCAGCCAATGCCAAAAGCGTTTTTCCCGTTCCCGATTTTCCGGTCAGTGCCACCAGTTTAATATCTTCATCCAGCAAAACATTCATGGCAAAAGCCTGTTCGGCATTACGCGGTTCTATTCCAAAACATCTCTCCTTTTCAACTCGACGCACCATGCCTGTTTGCGGATTATACCTTGCCAACACGCTCGAACGAACACTTTTCAGAACGAAACACTCTTGTGGCTCAATATCGGAAGAAAACTCCAACTCGTCAAGCGGTATGCTTCCATCTCCACTATACAACCGATCAATTAATTCGGGTGGAACATTGTCGTAAATTTCGTAGTTTTTTTCGAAGATATTGAAATCGGTTACTTTATCATTAATATAATCCTCGGCCTGAATTCCCATTGACAGTGCCTTCATTCTAAGATTAATATCTTTTGTCACCAGAATCGTCGTGTTTTTTTTCTTTTCTTCAATGAGGTTGTAAGTGGCAGCCAAAATACGGTGATCAGGAGTTTTTTCGACGAAAGACTTCGCTATTATTTCGGGATAATCGCCTCCGGTAAGTATGAACAGACGGCCTTTGCCTTCGCCAAGCTCCGCTCCTTTTTTAAACAATTTATCGTCCGCAATGAGATCCAACTCTCTCGCAAATTCGCGGGCATTAAAATTTATTTGTTCGTTTCCTTTTTTAAAATGATCGAGCTCTTCGAGCACCACTATCGGAATATAAATATCGTTCTCTTCAAAGTTATGTATGCATTTGTAATCGTGAAGTATAACATTCGTATCCAAAACAAAATTTTTCTTTGCCCCCATACTTTATAAACAATTAATAATCAACAAATAATAATTAAAAATCTCCGTTCAATAAAAATACATATTATTATTGGAAAATACTACATTTACCGTATTAAGTTTACAATATTTTTTTCAAAAAAACTCTTTTTCAAAAAAAACAAAAGCGATTTTCTGACCATCAAAAAATCGCTTTTAAAAATATATAGTTCTTAATCTTATTTTCGTTCTAATTCCCGAAGATTTTCCAATTTCTTTTTAGCAAGGAAACCATAAATATCTTCCAAGTGTTCCACCACTTTTTTATTTCCAAACTCGTATATTTTATTTACAAGCCCATCCAGAAAATCACGGTCGTGCGAAACAACTATCAATGTTCCATCAAAGTCAACCAATGCTTGTTTCAGAATGTCTTTTGTTTTCATGTCCAAATGGTTGGTTGGCTCATCAAGAATAAGTAAATTCACCGGTTCGAGCAATAATTTTATCATTGCCAAACGAGTTCTCTCACCCCCCGATAGTACTTTTACCTTTTTAAAAGAGTTATCGCCTCCAAACATGAAAGCTCCGAGCAAGTCTTTTATCTTCGTACGAATGTCACCCACCGCCACATCGTCGATTGTTTGGAAAACGGTAAGATTCTCATCTAATAACGATGCCTGATTTTGAGCGAAATATCCAATTTTTACATTATGTCCGAGCGTAAGTTTACCATCATGCTCCAGCTCCTTCATTATCGCTTTTACGAGTGTAGATTTACCTTCACCGTTTTTTCCAACAAAAGCCACCTTCTCCCCGCGTTCGATCATAAAATTTGCATTGGCAAAAATGAGTTTTTCATCGTATGCCTTTCCAACATTTTCGGCAATAACAGGGTAATTTCCCGAACGAGGCGAAGGCGGAAATTTCAACCGCAATGCCGATGTATCTTCTTCATCCACTTCAAGAATCTGGAGTTTTTCGAGCATTTTCACACGCGATTGCACTTGAAGCGTTTTAGAATATGTCCCTTTGAAACGCTCAATAAATTCCATATTCTCGGCAATCATCTTCTGTTGCTCGTCGTATTGCTTTTGTTGCTGCTCGCGACGTTCTTTCCTCAATTCAAGGTAATGCGAATATTTGGCTTTATAATCATAAATCCGACCCATTGTTACTTCAATTGTCCGCGTAGTGATATTATCCACAAATGCTCTATCGTGCGAAATTACAACCACAGCTTTTGCCGAATTAATAAGGAAATCTTCCAACCACTGAATTGACTCAATATCAAGGTGATTAGTAGGCTCGTCGAGTAACAGCACATCCGGTTTACGAAGCAAAATCTTGGCCAACTCAATACGCATTCGCCAACCACCGCTAAATTCTGAAGTTTTGCGATCAAAATCTTCGCGCGAAAAACCTAACCCAAGCAATGTTTTTTCGATATCGGCATCATAATTTATTTCCTCGATGCTGTAAAATTGCTCACTCAACGCCGAAACACGCTCTATCAACTCCATATAGCTTTCCGATTCGTAATCGGTTCGGGTGGTAAGTTCCAGATTCAGTGCTTCAATCTGCTGTTCCATTTCGTTTATTTCCGAAAAAGCAGCTGCCGTCTCTTCAAAAACAGTCCGGTTATCTTCCAGCAGCAAATGCTGAGGCAGATAAGCAACATTCAATCCTTTCGGATATGATACGCCCCCACGAGTTGGCTCCCGAACACCGGCAAGAATTTTCAACAGAGTAGATTTTCCCGCACCATTTTTGCCCATTAGAGCAATACGGTCTTTTTCATTAATAACGAAAGAAATATCGGAAAAAAGAATTTGTCCGCCAAATTCGACGGTAAGAGCATCAACTGATAACATGAAGAGTATTTACGAAATGTGTTTTGATTTTTAATTTGGGAGCGCAAAGGTACGAAAATCTTTCCATAACCCTATATGTCAGAACTTATGGAAAGATAGAATATGATTAGCGTAATATGATTTTGGCTCGTTGTTCGCCCGCTACAATTATGTAAACCTGATTGTTAGGCAATCTTGTATCGTCGCCAGCTTCATTGAGTCTGACTATTGTAGATGTGGGTTTTATGGTTTTAAGCCTTTGACCTAAAATATTATATACATTTATAACAAGATCGGTTGTGGGTAATAATACTTCAATAGAACCATCATTTTTCACTCTGAAAACGTTTCCTTGTCTGTTTTCCAATGTAGAAACTTCAATCACATTAGAAAATTCTGAGATATTTTGGAGCGAAATGGAGTTATTAATCCGAATAGCC
>JBBIID010000351.1:0-3788 GCA_037446675.1 Paludibacter sp. | reverse complement strand
TAGCGACAAAGAATGCTCACGCAAACCGCCAAATGCCCATAGCCTCGGTCGTTAGGCGTAGCTTTAAAAAAAAAGAAAAACAAGATATTATGAGAAAATTCACATTGACTTTACTGACTATCATTTTGACAACATTGACTTCTTTTGGACAGACAAAACCAGAAGTAATCGTCCCTAAGTTTGATGATAAGTATTCTGATTTTGTAAAACAGTTAGAAGCTGGTAAAACAAACATTAATTACACTGAATTTCGAGAAAGCTTTATAGAGAGTGAACAATTCAAAGTTGCAACTAAAGCAAAAACTGAGTTTGATAACTTGAAAAAGGAAATGTATGCACAAATGGACAAGTCTAACTATCCCGAAATTATAAGGATTACAAAAGCAATGTTGACTATTGACTATACAAGTATGATTGCACATAAAATCTTGCGACAAACGTATAAAATCATTGGAGACACATTGAATGCGACTAAATATAAGTCAATACAGTTTGGATTACTTTATTCAATAACCAATAGCGGAAATGGTAAGACTTGTGAGACAGCGTGGCACGTAATTCAAGTTAGTGAAGAATATTTTATACTTCAAATGCTGGGTGCCAAGTTGAAAAGTCAAAGCATAGACAACTCAAATGGACTTTGTGACAAAATGATTGTGAAGACCGAAGATGGAGAAGAAAAAACTTATTATTTTGAGACAAGTAAGGTATTTGAAGGTTACAGAAAACTCGGAATGAAATAAAATCAAAACAAAAAGTTACGCCTAACACACGCCTATGGGCACAGGCTGGCTGACGTGCATTTAGCGGGTTTTGCGCCCGCATTCACTTTGTCGTTCCACGACAGCGAATGCTCCCGCAAACCGCCAATGCCCATAGCCTCGGTCGTTAGTGCCAAGTGTAAAAAAAACAAGATCAAGATTGAAACAACTGAAATATCAATTTAACAAAATATTGTCTCACTTAACATAAAATTCAAAACATGGATAATAATGCAGCACACAACATGTTAAACCTCACTTTGAAAAGTGGTTGGTTGGTTAAAGAAAAGCCAGAAAGGGATCCAAATCAGAGTGGTTCAAATTTTTCTGTTGGTTACATTGTTGAAAAGAATGGAGAAACTTGTTTTATGAAAGCTTTTGATTTTGCAGGCTTTTTGGCAGTCGCTATTCCAAAAAATGAAGAAGGAGATATAGATGTTATCGATGTTATGAACGAGATGTCAAATGCATTTATTTATGAAAGAGATTTATCGAAACACTGTAAGAATAAACATGTTACTAAAGTATCATTTGTGAAAGAGTCAGGTCAAGAATTTGTGCAAAATTATTCTATTCCTATTGTGCCTTATTTAATTTTTGAATTGGCTGAAGGAGATGTAAGGAAAACACTCGATTTCTCAAAAGAATTAGACTATGCTTGGCGATTTAAATCACTTCATGATATTTCAATAGGACTAAAACAACTACACAAGATTGATGTATCACATCAAGATTTAAAACCATCTAACATCTTAATTTTTGATGCAGAAAGTAGGTTAGGTGATTTAGGTAGATCTATTTGTAAAGATTTTGATGGTCCATATAGTAAGAGAGCATTTACTGGTGATTTTACGTATGCACCACCAGAAATTTGGTACAGATATTATGAACGAGACTGGAATAAAAGAGTATTTGCAACAGATTGTTATATGCTCGGTAGTTTAGTTGTATTTTACTTCACTGGAATTAGTATGTCTGCATTGTTACGTAAACATATTCCTGATAACTTTAGTTGGGAACGATGGAGAGGATCTTTTGCCGAACTAGTACCATATTTAGAGAATGGTTTCAATAATGCATTGATTGAATTTGAATCAAATATTAAAAACGAATACCTAAAAGCGGAATTAAGTCTGTTAGTTCAATATCTCTGTAATCCATTTCCAGAAAAAAGAGGACATCCCAAAAACATAACTCTTATAGGTAACAACTATGATTTTGAAAGGTTTGTTACTAAGTTTGATGTTTTAAAAAGAAAGTCTGAACAAAATATAAAAAACTACAACCGTGGAAAATCTATTTGAACATAAAGACAGAAGAGTTATACCTAATTGGAGAAGTTTTTGTAAAACAACAGCTTTAGGAGAACTAAATTCTTTTCAAGTCAACAATCAATTTCCTATAGTTGAAACAAATATTAATGACTATGTATTTGACTGGAAATTAAATAATGATATTGTTCATGCTGCAGATTTATTAAGTGCTGCTATCATTAACAATAAAAGAGAAGAAGGAGAAGTAAAAAAGGCTGCTAACTTCATATTAGAAAACAAGCATAAAGCTACTCTATCTCAAGTATCATTAGCATGTCAAATATTAAACAAACCTATCGAAAAAAACATAACAGAACGATTTGATGAAATTACTCTTGACAATTTCTCTACATTTAACAATCCGGAACCAATCAGAATCAAGGTTCGAGAAATAAAAAAACTTTTACTAGTATATCCATATAATCCTATATTGTATACCGAATTGTCCAGACTTTATTCGATTCTAGGTCAAGAGTATCATTCTATAAAAGCTATGAAAACTGCTATTCATTTGGCTCCAAATAACAGATTTGTGCTTCGTAGTGCAACAAGACTTTTTACTCATTACAATAATGACAACAATGATTATCTTAATTATATCCATAATTTATTAAAAAAAAGCCCATTAATATTGATTGATCCTTGGTTAATTTCAGCAGAAATTTCAATTTCAACAATGAAAAATAAAACCTCTAAATTTATCAAAAATGGTATTTCTCTTATTAAGTCTCAAAATATACATCCTTTTCATTTTACAGAATTAGCTAGTAGTTTGGGAACTGTTGAATTACTGTTTGGTGGAGCAAGGAAAAGTAGAGATTTTTTTAATCAATCTCTAATTCAGCCTAATGATAATTCACTTGCACAAATCGAATGGGCCTCAAGACTTGACAAACAACTTGATATTGATCCTTCAAATTTTGATGTAAAAATGAATTATGAAGCTCTAGCATTAGACAATTATCATAACGAAGAATACACATTAGCATTAGATAATGCCGCTAAATGGTTTGTCGATATGCCGTTCTCTAAACGTCCAATCATGTTTGGCTCTAATTTAGCAAGTACGATTCTGAAAGATCACAAAAAATCCATCTCATTTTTAGAAGCAGGTTTATTAAGTCATCCAAATGATCCTCAACTTATCAATAATATAGCTTACTCATTAGCACTAGAAAATAACCCAGATGAAGCATTTGAACAATTAAAGAAGATTCGTAACGAAAATGAATTTGATGATGTTACACAAATTTGCATCACTGCAACAAGAGGATTATCATTTTTCAGAAGTGGTTTTGAAGATATTGGTAGACAATTGTATTTGGAAGCTATTGAGAGAACTAAACAAATAAATGACCAAGAATTAAACTGGTTGGCAATTTTAAATTACACACGTGAAGAACTATTAGTTGGCTCTGAATATATCACACCATTAATGGATATTGTATCAAAGATTCCTGACAAAACAAAAGATATCGAAATTAATATTCTAAAAGAAGATGTTGTAAAAATGCACGAAGAATATAAAACAAAATAATAATAAACACCAGGCACTAACACACGCCTATGTTCACAGGCTGGCTGACGTGCACTTAGCGGGTTTTGCTCCCGCATTCACTTTGTCGCTGTGCGACAGCGAATGCTCCCGCAAACCGCCAAAATGCCCATAGCCTCGGTCGTTATGGCCAATAATAAAAATAAATATGCCAACAGA
>JBBIID010000350.1:0-3789 GCA_037446675.1 Paludibacter sp. | reverse complement strand
TATTGGCACTATTCATGCTCATGCAAGTGGCATACAAAGCAGCTGATATAACTTTATAAGAAGTAGTGCTTTGTATAGGAGAATTAGCTAAATAACCTCCAGCAAGGTGAAAAGGATAGGTATAAACAGTTGTAATTGAATCTCCATGGCTATCTTTTTCAACCGTATTCGTTAGAATTTTATGATTGGTGTCGTATGTGTATTTTGTTTCTATTACCAACTTTTGGTTATTATCATAGGTAACTTCTTTTTTGCTTTGGAGGTAAGGGAAAAAAGTATAAATTTTTATTGCTGAAATACGTCTTAATGAATATAAGGAAAATGAATTGATGGATCTTACATAATAATTATATCTATTGGAATCTTCATCATATTTATATATATCCTTTTTTATAATTATATTATTATTTCTGTAATACTCCACACTATCAAGTAATCCTCTTTCTAATTCCTTTGAAGCGAAACTATTAATTGGTAATTTTCTATCTATATTAGTTACAATAGTAGTTGGATATTCATCTGGATATTTTTCGTGATTAGTATAATAATAGATTGTTTTACCTCCATCCGAAAATTTCTCAACGACTCTACTATAAGTTGTATGGTTACCACTTGTACTTGCTAATTGATTCATTATTTGCTGATTTTCAAAGAAATAACTATAGTTGTAGTCTAATTTGCCTGAAAAGAACACCCAACCCATCCACATAGAGCATTCTACGTGAATATGCTGATTGCCTGATATATTATAAATTGGAATTCCTGATAAAATCCCAGACGAATTTCCATCTTTATTTTGATAGTAAAATTCTCTAAGTTGCTCTTGATTATCATTCCCAACTGTCTTTATTTGCTTAATCCTAAGTCCTCCTGAAATACCAACAGAATCTTTAAGTCCAAAAGGGAATTGTGTTGTAATTTTTGAAAAGTCATTGGGTTCGTAAGTAAATTGAGAATATCCACCTGTAGGATAAATAATCTTTTCAAGAATTTCAGCCGTCATGTAAGTGTAATCAGGCGTTCTGTATGTATACAAATTGTTATATGGGATGTTATCATAATATTTGTTATTATAGAATCCCCAATTATCCGTTTTCTTAGAATTGTAAGCTGGTAGTATCGTTGGATTATACTCAAATGAATACTGGTTAATTAAGTTATTTTTGCTATCTAAAAATTTTAGATATAGTAGCTTTAGCCTAGTATTGTCTTGCTTAGAATATTCACACAAATATTTTTTCCCATTATTTATCAATGTATCCAGTTGCATATAATAATTTTTGTTATAAAAGTCTGAAAGTCTATAATCAGTCTGACTGCCCCATCTGTTTAATACGTTCTGAGTAAAGGCATCTGTATTTAAATCGTCTAATTCAACAGATTTACTTACTTTGAAATCCATTCTTGACTTTGTTACATCACTCTGAATACTTTTTAAATAGCTGGGCTGTAAAAATGTGTATGAATAATTCATATAAGGCACATTTCGCGTGTTTTCTACTGCCACTGTGTAGCTTTGATAAATAGAATAGCTTCTATAATAATGGTTGTTTTGCTCTATAATAGGAACACCCATTTTTTCATAATTAAAAGTTATAGTTTCTCCATTAGGAATAACAATTTTCTTAATATGCCAAGTATTTGCCGTTCCACTAAGTTCATATTCTTTGAGCAATGTGTAGGAAAATTCTATAGAGCTCATGTCTCCACCAAAATAATATTTTATTCCGTTATTTGTTGTTAATATGATTTCATTTATATAAGTATGTAAATTGGCTTTATTAGCCCTCTTTCCTGTTTCGGGGATTGCAGGATGTAAACTATACGAATTGTTTGAGTTTAGATTCAAGTTAATTTTGAATTGATCTGCTGATTTTGATTTAATTTGAACGGAATTAGATCCATTAATATAAAAAGATGCACTGATGCCGTCAATATTCACTTGAAATTCATCTGGTTCAGTATCATAAAGATACTCATTAACACCTTTCATCATAGCTATGTACTTTAAATAGGTAGTATCGCTCCAGTTAGCCCTATTCACACTATCAACCCGATAATAGTAGCCTGAATTTAAGGAAGGTTGCTTTCCTGTGTTATAAAATGTTTCTTCTTTTGTCATTTCGTCTTTCATTCCATTAATTACTCTAATAATTGACCCTCCCGTGGGTAAATTCCAACCGAGCCCTACCCATCCAGGATGTGAATCAGGTTTATTACCAGCAGCATAATAAGATAAATAAATAGGAAGTTCGTAACCTTTGGCTTTAAATGTGGTTATTGGTATGGATATGTTAGGAAGTCCATTAAAATAATTAACTGGAACTTGTCCATACTTACCAAGACTTTCTGCATTCGGTGTGAAAAATTGTACTGTTTTTTCCCAATTTGCTTGCGCCTGCAACAGAAAACAAAGAGTGATGCTAATAAATATAATTACTATTTTTTTCATAACTTTCTTTTAAAATAATAGTTTTAAGATTCATTAAATTTGTTTTATTATTATTTTTTTACAACTATTTTTTGCATTACCATATCATCGACATGTATATATAGTGTGTAAGTTCCTGTGATCAGGCTATTCATATTTATAGTGGTGCTATTGTAACCCTCAGAAAGGTTTTGCTGATGGGTTTGACAAAGAGGTAATCCGCTGTTGGAGTGTAAACTAAACCATACACTTGCATCCCTTGTGAGTTTGAAATTCAAGTAGAGATTATCAGTCACAGGATTAGGTAATAAGGTGGCTTCGGTAAATACAGCGGCTGCACCTAGCAGTTCTTCATTTGTTTCTGTTGGCAGCGGCTCGGTTTGAATCTGAGTGGTTTGTAATTCGGGAGGATAATAAAATGAGGTACTAAACACGGTACTATCATTCATACTTTCTCCGAGTTCATCTTTTCTATCACCTTTTTTACTTACTGTTGTTTTTATACTTTCAAATACAGGATAGCGGATACCATCAGCATACCATGCATAAGTGTCTAAGGTCATTTCCACACTGTCTTTTTTTGTTTCAGTATAATGGCGAAGAGTACGCACTCTTAAAGCCTTCTTTACAGTTTCAAAATTGGGCAATTGTAATTCTCCTTCTGCATCTACTTCCACTCTGGTATAGCCTTTCACAAGTAGAGAATCACGGTGACAATATTCACCTTCTCCTTTGAAATAACTAAACAAAGTATCTCCGTAACTCAATGGAAACTTAAGTTTTAATTCAGGAAGAACATATTTCATATAGGTTGTGGAATTTTCAAAACCGTTTGCCCACAAACAGTCGTTTTGTTGTGTATAATAATAACGGGTGTTGTGTTCGATTCCACATAATTGATTCATTTGAGTTGAGTCCGGTATAAAATAATCAAGAGTATAGTCCTCGTTAGTCGGTTGCACCATACGGAAATCCCAAATGAGATTCTTGCCTTTACTTCCGGGATCTTTAAATTCCACTTGTTGTTTTACAAGTTGGTCGGCGGCACGATAAGTGTTTCTATCGGCTGTTAGTTTTATTTGCTGAGCTGATAAACCAAGAGCAAATAATGTCAGGATAATTGTAATTTTTTTTCTCATAAATTTTTATTTTAAGTAGTTGTTTTTTTGACTTTAATTTTTTTTACGGCTTGCTGGTAACATTCCTGTATGAGCACCTTGGTGTCGATACATATACTTTATCTCAATTCGTGAATTTCATTAAATGCCTAATTCATTGTAAAATACGATAAGATTTCGTTTTTAACATAGGTGCTCATACAGAAATTTAACTGATTGGATATTCAAATGCTTTTTGAA
>JBBIID010000349.1:0-3815 GCA_037446675.1 Paludibacter sp. | reverse complement strand
ATCCCGAAGCCGTAACAGAATAAACTCCATTGCGTAACATAATATTGGCAGTAGAAGAAAATGAATAATTATATCCGGCTTCATTCAAATTTGCAAATTTGAGATGCAGCTTGCTTGCCTGTTCTGAGGTGAGGCCAGTTGCAGTAATAGTTATAGCATATGTTGGTTTTGTTGCAAAAACAAGATCTTTTGTAGCTGCTGCACCAGCAATCTCGATGGTGTTATCGGCTAGATAATAATCGTTGATACCAGTAGCAGAAATGGTGTAAGTAAATCCATTTTCAAGATCGACAGAATATGTTCCGGCATTTGTGTTTACAACAGGATTGGGGATGTAAGTTGAGCCAACTGTGGGAGTGAACACAAGGTTCATATCCGAGATTGCTGCTTCCAAACCTGTAATGGAACCTGAAACAGTGTAAAGATCTACTTTCTTAAGCGATAAATCGAAGCTTGTTGTAGAGGTGGTTATTTCCACTGATTTTGAAGATGTAATAATATATCCATTGGCATCCTGAAGACTTACGCTATAAGTAAATCCGGCAGGCAGGGTTGCTGAATAACTATTTGAAGTCGTAGAAAATGTCCAGCTTTTACCATACGAATTTGTAAAAACAATTTTATATCCGGCAGGGATATCGGCTGCTTCAGTAATATCAAATGTGCCAGTAAATGGTTGATAAGTGGACGGAGTTTTAACGATCCGATAGTAATACGGTTTATCCTGCGAGTCATAAATTTTGTAACTGGCAGCCGTTTTAGCAAAAAATTTCAGAATTGTTCCACTGCTCGAACTGTATTTTGTGTCGGTATCGGATGTGGTTGTGTTCACAAAATTGATGGTACCGCTTGCGTTTTGCGATTTGCAATAGATGGTAACTTCATCGTCTTCGTTTGCTGCAATGCTAAAATATCTTGTAAGCGAAGCAGATGCATTCACATACAAGGCACCCGTAAGAGTTTCGCTTCCAAAAGCGAATGGCGAACTATTAGCATCGTAACGGGTAAGTGCCGTGTTTGATGTTCTCAACCGATCGCTCGTAGCCGATGTGCTTGTCCAGGTCAGAGCTCCTGCAGTCCATGTCATAGGAACATTTTTCCCAGTTGTTCCTGCTTCTACATCAGGTAGCCACGCGTTAATTACACTTACAGTAAGGTTGTTATTGTAAATGTCGGTGTTGAGCTCAGCTGCTCCGAAATCCCAAACGTCAATTTTTTGTACCGGAGGCGAGTCTAATTTGGCTACATTATTTTTGTTTTTTTGTCCTGAGGCTGTTGTGAGTGTAGCCAGAAGGATGACGAATAAAAAGGAAGTAATTCTTTTCATAATCGTAGTGTTTTTTAAAGTTAACTGTTTATATATGAATACAAATATAAATTCCTTTTATTTTAGGCTTGTGGAAATTTTGACTTAATAGGTAAAGAAAATGACAGAGTTGAGTATTAAATGGGCAATTATTAGTAAAGTTTACTTGCTAGAACGATAATTGAAAATCAAAATCTGTAACCGAGGAGTGCATAAAATCTATTACTAATTGATTTTACGTCACTTGCTGTACACATTCCGTCGCCTCTTTCATATCTAAGCTCAAAAGAGTACTTTTTGTACTTAAGTCCTGATCCTACTATAAAGCTTAATTCTGATTTTTTTGTTTCAAAGGCCAAATCTTCAAAAATATAATGATCCCCAAAATAATACCAATCAACCTTCTTATAATTTGTTTCGCTTAAAGCTAAACCAATTGAAGCACCTCCATTAATAAACACCTTAAAATCACCCAGAAGATAATGAAAACGAACTAAACTATTTAACTTTATATTTTGAGCTCCAATCTTTGTTATTGTTGTTTTATCCGAAGGGTAAAAATTAGAATTTTCATGAAAACTACCATTTATCAGATAAGAAGAATACTGAAGTTCGTTTAGAATTGACCATTTCCCCAAATTACCAGGTAAAATAATATCTAAAAAGGCTCCTCCACTAAAGTTCGTCGTTTTATTGTACTTCGTCTCTAAAAGGTAATTCAAATAATAGTTATCGCCTTGAAAATCTATTGTTGTTAATGCTACTCCACCCATTATTCCAAATTCAGTTGATAGCTTAGATTGCTTCTTCTTATAATAAGTAGTGCCTGTTGAAGTATAATTATAATAATGTTGGAAAAGCTTTTCTAAACTAGTCAAGCTATACTGAGTTTTTACCAGTTCTGATTGGATAGCTGGACAATCAATAAGATAATGAGCTAATTGATTAATATATTTCTTGTTTTCAGCTAATACCAACTCATTACCCTGAGTTCTTAAGTACTTCTTATATTTAAGGAGCTCAAAAGCCCCATTTTCATAGATATAAAAGTTCTCAATACCAATACTATTTTTATAATAAAACAATGATTTTTTACCACGAAATATTGATTGTAAGAAAGCCGTATCAACATTAAAGTACAGTGTACTATCTTTTTTAAGCTCGTTTATCTGATTTTTAGAAGTTTCTGTAGTGATAATTCCACTCACATAAATTTTATCACCTACAGAAAACTCAACTATATCGTTCGGAGTATAAACTATTGGATTTTTTTCCTTTATGTGCTTTAATTTTACTTTGGTGGGATTATTTGTCCAATCTTGATAATCTATTATTCCTTTGATTGTGTCTCCCTGAATATTAATGATGTATCCGGAAAGATAATTTTCCTGAGAATATAGTGTTTGAAAAAACAAGAAAGCAATGAACAATGGTAAACTTTTACGAAGAAATTTTGCAACATGATGACTATCTATTACGATCAACTTTTTGATTATAATAGATGTGAATGGAAAACTTAATATAAATATTCTAGCTAATGAACTAATACTTCTCATTGTTTAACTTTTTTAATATGACAATTATAATAGAGTTTTTTTTGTGTAAAAGGTCTTTTTGATTTCGGAAAATATATTTGTGTTGGTGTTTTTACATATGGATTAAATTTCAATATAATAGTCTTCTATTGACCATAACAATGTAGAGTCGCAACAATTTATAGAAAGATATTCACTTTCTTATTTCGAATTGTTGCGACTTTGCATTAAAAATATGACATTATATTTGTCTTGTAGGTTAAGCAAAACAATTTGTCAATCACTTTTTATTGAAAGGCAATTGGACTTTCAAATATAAGCAACAGATTATGGTGCTTGAAATGCCCATTGCTGATTAGTTCCTCCATTATTTGAATACTGCACTACCAGACCTCCTTCTATTAATGATTGTCCCGATACTTCCATGAGCTTACCACTATTCATAGATTGAATAGTATAGTAACCAGATGAAGTTGGAGAAATGATCCATTTTTGATTTGCTCCACCCCAGTCATCCCACAAATGTATGGAAGCTCCATCTAAAAATGATACATCGCTTACATCCATACATCTTCCGCTTTGTACGCCTACAATTTTATATTGACCTCCACCAAGATTGGTTACGATCCAACGTTGATTATCGGCTCCACTATAGCTCCATTGCTGAATAAGAGTTCCGTTAGCCGTTTGTATTCCTTGAGCATCTAATACCAAACCACTATTTCGATTAACTATTTTGTACGTCCCATTTTGTATAGGACCAGTCGATCCAATAACGTGTGGAGCTGGATGAATAATCTGATATGGAATTTCTCCTTTCAACATTCTACCACCATCTCCGGTGAGGCGGAGATAAAAATCTGACGAACAGGCAACCCCATCGGCATCTAAAGTAAGATACCAACGACCAGAAGGAATTTGTGAAACGTTTTCTGCAGTTTTAAATATCTGAGTAGCTTCATTAACTTCATCAA
>JBBIID010000348.1:0-3817 GCA_037446675.1 Paludibacter sp. | reverse complement strand
ATACCCGGAACTGAGATATTAAATTTATTGTCGATTCCACGATAAACCACATTCAAATCCTCGTTAGAAATAGTGGCAGAAGG
Source organism: Paludibacter sp. (assembly GCA_037446675.1). Lineage (GTDB taxonomy): Bacteria > Bacteroidota > Bacteroidia > Bacteroidales > Paludibacteraceae > Paludibacter. The sequence continues at coordinate 3,734 of JBBIID010000348.1, read as the reverse complement.
CTCTCCAACTACATATTCGCTTTTGAAAGGATAAGTGCTTATTTCGCCATCATTTCCCTGCAATTTAATCATCCCCGTATAAGGGAAAGTTCCCGCTTTACCGCAAACAATTTCGTATAATCCTTTATCGTTAATACGACTTCCACCTACATAATATTCAGGTGTTTTAGTTGAATCGACAGCCGAAAGAACAATTTGAGCGCTATATTTACCACCTTTTATTACGTATGGAGTATTTGGAACCACCAAAGCCGTAATTTTATTCACACGGAAATCTTTCACGTCGGTTTGTCCTTTCAAGTACTGAACCACTTCAGCTTCCGAAGCACGAACATCACTTTGATATTTTGTCAATATTGTAACTACGGCCGACAAAGGCATCATTTCGAAAGTTGCATCTACCCAAGGTATTCCTTTGCTATCTGCTGTTGCAAAAATGGTTTGATACATTTTTTGCTTTGTCGGGTTATTTGCAAAAAGTCCCACCAAGAAATTTTTATAACTCTCAATTTTACTTTTCAACTCTTTCCCATGTCCGTTAACAATGGCATATTCAGCAGCTTTGTCCAGATTATCTTTTCCAACAATTTGCTTTACATAAGCACTATCATTAGCATCATCCCTATCGGTCATCTTCACGATCTGAACTTTAAAATCCTGAATATAATTGAATAATTCATCTGATTTTGCTCTTACCTCATTTGCCTTATCCAACCACTCTTTTACTTTTCCAGGATTGAGCTTATTCAAATCGGTAAATTCATCGTACAAAGATTTGTTTCTCAGTTCAGATGATTCTATCGTTGTGTGTAAACTATTATCCACCATTGTAAACCCATTCAAAATATCACTCGACACATTCAACGCCAACATAGCTGTCAGCACTAAATACATCATACCAATCATTCGTTGTCTGGGGGTTTCGGGACAATTCTTCGCTCCACTCATTCGAAAATTCCTTTAATAAATAATTATAGTTATAGGCTGATTAACTCAAAGCATTCAACATGTTTCCGTAAACCTGATTGAGGTCTGCTATTTGTTTCGACAGTTTAGCTGTGTTTGCTTTAAGATTTTCGGTTTCTTCGGCAGCTGTTGTTGCAGCCGATTTCATTTTTGCAATATCACCCACAACTAAAGCCAATTCATCATTAACCTGACGTACTCTTTCGGTTTGCTGTGTTAATCCTTCCGATTGAGACTGAATGTTTTTCAATTGAATTTCATACAGCGAATTAATTGAAGAAAGATTTTTGTTTACATCTTCGATTTTACCCGCATATTGTTTTGTATTTTTCTCAACAGAGTCCATGCTATCAGCAATGCTTTGATAAGATGTTCCCAATTTGCTTGTTGCACCGCTTAACACGTCTTGCTCTTTCACAAATTTCTTTGCAGCTTCCGAAGCACTATCAATATTTTTTGCAAAATCATTTGTAGGTCCAACAACGGATGATAAAGATGCGAATTGTTCTGCCGTTGCAGTAAGGTTTTTGATTCCTTCCGATAATTTCTTTACATCATCATCATTTATCGTTTCGGAGTAATTTAGTCCTACTGCTCTTGTTTGAGGAGCAGCAACTACTTCCACCTTCGTTTTTACTTCCTTTTCGGCTCCGGCCATTCCGCCTTCGCCATCAAAATCGTAAATCTTGTCCCATTCGTATTCTTTGTGTGGTTTATCGAAAATACCCAAAGCAAAAAGTACCGCTTCAACAGACATACCAAACCCGAGCATAGGCCCTGCACCTGGTAAGTGTAGAATTTTAAACATCGCTCCAATAATTACGACAGCCGCTCCCAAACTATAAGCTGCTCCTACTTTCTGTTTAGTTTCGGGCAAACTCCACCAAATATCAAATTTTGTTTGTTTTTCAGACATATATATTCAAAATTATATTTTTATCTAAATTATTCACCATTATACGAACGAACGCAACGGAAACCGATATAAGGACGACTTTCGTTTTGGTATTCGTACGTTTTCACTCCACATTGAAGATAATATGCAATGTCTTTCCATGAGCCTCCTTTCACAACTTTTCTTTTCAACACGTCCGGATCACTATTTTTCGCATTATACTGAAAAGTAGGATTCATATCAGAAATTAAAGTGCTACTTGAAGCATTGTATGCAGATGAAGTCCATTCGGCAACGTTTCCAGCCATATCAAATAATCCGAAATCGTTTGGAGGGAACATAGCCACCTTCATTGTGGTTGCACCTTCATCGTCGGTATAACTACCACGCATTGGTTTGAAGTTAGCCAAGAAACAGCCTTTGCCATCGCGAACATAATTTCCGCCCCATGGATATAAGGCCATGCGTCTTCCACCACGTGCTGCATATTCCCACTCAGCTTCTGTTGGCAATCGATAATCTTGTCCTCCAATCGAATTAGCGCTGTTAAACAATTGAGTTCTCCATTGACAAAAAGCCTGTGCTTGTTCCCATGTAACCCCTACAACAGGATAATTGGAAAATCCCGGGTGAGAGAAATACATCTTCATTTTAGGATCATTGTAAGAGTATTGGAAATCGCGAAGCCACATAATGGTATCCGGATAAACGTTTACAATACGAGTAGAAATCAAATCCTTACGGGTGTGAAGCTTACGTTCGATTGTTTTATTCACAATTACTCCATTTTCAACATAAGAAGTGTCTACTCTTGCTTTTGCAGTAGGAGGATATGCACCTGTATTTACATCATATTTATTCCCTGGTAAAGCAGCCTGATCGTAGTTAATCCACTCATACTTATACTGAAGTTTGCCCGGATCAATTTGCTTCCTAAAACCAAGAGAATTATTATCCTGATAGTACAAAGAGTTTAATATCTCGTTAATTTCCTCATCCTTCGAATTAGAAGGTATTTTAGCTTTCCAGTTTAGGCGCGCAAATTGAGGATCTGGATCAGCATTTTCATTCTTAGTTTTCAACAAAAATTCTTCTCGTCCGTTAATTGCCAATGTGCGCAAAATAATAGAATCGCGAACCCAAGATACAAATTGTTTATATTTATCATTGGTTATTTCTGTCTCGTCCATCCAGAAAGCATCAACTGAAACATTAATCGATTTATCATTTATACCTCCAAGAGCCGATTGATCGTTCGCTCCCATCATAAACGATCCTCGTTTTATGAATACCATACCATAAGGTTGTGCCTCAACAAAAGTGTCCTTTATCCCGAGACCTACTAATTCGCCTGCAGGTTTGTTACATGCAACAAACAGCGAAGCGAGTAAAATGATTGGCAGATACTTTTTCATTCTTTTGTGATTTGAATTTAAAAACTACAACTGAATCTTTACAAATTTATTTTATAATCGGGCTGCATTAACATCGTTCGATCGGCTAAATTTTCAATGCCGAGAATACATTTCTACAATCCAACTTCGATTCTTAAAATCTATATGAAATACAAATAAACAATAACGACATTTCACTCTTGGTGTCTCACACCACTGGAAACAGGATAATCATTCACAAAGATACTTATTTAAAGTAAAATGCAATGGTTTTAGTGAAATTAATTAAGCTCTTACAATCGGTTTTATTTTCACGAAAAAAGCAAAACAATTGAGTAAAATAAATATTTTGGGATTTTTAGTATTAACAAAAGAATTTATCTCATACATTAACACCCTTATAAAATCCTGATACTTTTATATTTATTATTCTTTTTCCCGAAAATATACTCAAAATTATAATAGCAAATTATTTCATG
>JBBIID010000347.1:0-3820 GCA_037446675.1 Paludibacter sp. | reverse complement strand
GGGAGCCCCATTTGATGCAGGCTATTTTATAATAGATATTGGTGTAAGTGCATTTAACAATGGACAAGGACTTTCAGAAATTATTGATGATCAACTAGGCTATTAATTTATTTTATTTAATTGTAATTACAATGAAGTTTTTTAGTTATATATTTTTTCGTTCTTATGTAAATATGTATAAAACAAAATATAAGGATGGAGCGGAAGCTAGATCTATTCAATTTGTATTGATATATCAAGTCTCAATTTTATTTTCTTTTTTGATGATATTAAATAAATTATTTAAAATGACTGAATATCAACACATTGATAAGCGTATTTTAGTAATTATTATACTCCCAATTGTTTGGATAGTGTGGTCTTTTGTAGAAAAATACTATAGAAAACAGAGTAAGAATAGTTATGAAATTATTAGACATAAATTTGAGAAAAGCAAATATAATAAAATCATACCTTTTTGGCTCATTTTTATTTTTCCATTTATTTTATTGTTTGGAGTTCCTTTTGTTTTGTCACTATTTTAAGTGTTATGTTACTTCTTTAAAAGTTTTGCCTTACATATTCAAAATCAAGATAAAAGCACAAGAAATTGTGCTTTTACACTTCCTGCTTAGGAAATTTAGAGAGCTTAAATCGTGGTTATACCGGACACGAGCATTTGGATATGTTCAATATCATTAATATGAACGGTCGCGTGTACGATCCGCTTACGGCTATGTTCTTCTCTCCCGACCCCTTTATACAGGCTGGTGGAGACTGGAAAAACTATAACCGATACTCGTATTGTATGAATAACCCTACAAGGTACACCGATCCGAGTGGATATCGTACAGTAAAAAGCTTTGAATTTGTTGATTACACTGGTGGATCGGCTGGTTGGATAAGAGCATTTGGTGGTGGAGGCTCAACTTTACAAGCGTGGGATGCACAACATAGAGGGTCTACGAGTTATAACTGGGATGACGGTAATTATTATTATGCTAATGGAGAGGAAGCAAAATGGGAGAATGTATATAATGATTATGTATTACCACATTCTTCTGTTGATCGTCTTTATTCTCATAACACTTCTGCTGGAGGTTACAATGGAAATTATATTGATGGCTTTAAACTAAACGGTGTACTTTACGAGTTTAGTAAACCTGTGAAGTATGGGGAGAGGTTAGAGTATGGGAATTCACAAACAAGTGATTGGCTACAAATGGCTAATGATTTTTCAGGGATTGCTACATCACTAATTTCAGGTGGAATCGAAGGTGTAAATGCTTATATTAGAAATCAATTTTCTAATTTATCATGGTCACTATGGACTAAGCTAGGGAATGATTCACAAGGATGGAGAACTGCTTATGTGTTAGGAAAAGGGGGGGCTGCTACAACGAAGGTGATTGGAGCAACTGGTGGAGTTTTAACGGGATTATCTGCCAGTTATTCAACATATAAAGTTATTGACCAATATACTAGTGTTGGTGGTGGATTGAGGGGGCTAAATAATATTAAAGCAAGGGATGTAGCTGATGCAACAGTTGGTTGGCTTGGTACGGCAAGTGCTGCAGTTTTACTTTTTGGCACTACAAATCCAGCTGGTTGGGCTTTAGTTGGAATTGGTGCAACCGGCTATGGAGTATTTAGAGCAGGACAATACATTTATGAAAATTTTTAATTAAACAACAATTATGTTTCTTAGCAAATTATATTATTCGGTTTGGACTGATGGTATCAAACGAATGCAGGAGAGATTTCCAGAGTCTAACTTTTTTTGGAAGTTTATTTTAATGTTTTTCATGGTTATTTCCTTTGGAGGCTTTTCAATGTTTTTTTATGGGTTCATATTAACTTTTTTTGGTCTACCTTGGCCAAGTTTAAATCTCCATAATGATTTTTTGAATAATCTCTTAAGTCCTATGGTCTTTTTTATGCTGCCTTGGTTTGTAATTCATTATTATCTTGTTTTCTGTAAAAACAAGTATATTGATTTTCTGCCTAAATATAAATATAGAAATGGAAAGTTATTTTTAAATTTTTTCTTATGTCTAATCTTTATTCCATTGGCAATTTTTGTAATTGCTGTAATTATTTCTAAAGTTATTGCAAATTAGGATAGTCTTTGCTTTTTTCTGCATAGTTTGCTGTTGTGTCGCAGTTAAAAATAAGGCTACCCCTGCTCGCGCAAGTTTGTAACTTGTGCGTTGCTTTGAAAAAGCAAATATTTTCTTGTTCTAACGAACAACACACCGATTACAAATCGGCGCGAGCAGGGGTAATGATCAAAAAATAAATAGATAGTACTACTTTTCTCATTCTTTTGGGATATAAATATATTTCACATCAAAATTACTAAATAATCTCAAAACAATACTTGTTTCACTGGATAGAACAATCATACGGAATACAGAAGTGTTCTATATCGATCTGATATTCAGTCAATATTTCAAATCTATTCAGGAAAGTAAAATTTAAAGTTGCATAGCTGCTGATTTATCTACGTAAAATTCTGCCACGCCTAAACTGGAGTGTGCGTATGAAGCCGGAAATTTATCGAATGTCGGTTCTCGTAGAATAATTTGCCGCAAAACATCCGCTTTGCCTTCGCCGGTCACCAGAAATACGACTTCCTCGGCCTGATTAATTGTCCGGCCAGTGAGGGTGATTCTTTTCTGTCCGGATACAGGATGAATGCCTATTGAGACCGTGTCGGGAGATTGTAACAACTCCATTTGATTAGGGAAAATCGAAGCTGTGTGCCCGTCATCACCCATGCCAAGCAAAATGATATCAAATTGAGGTACACCATTTTTATGAGGAAGCTGCAATTCTATAATTTTTCCATACCGCATTGCTTCTTTTTCAGGGTCGGCTTCACCTTCCATTCTGAAAATATTTGCATCGTGTATGGGCAAAGTTTTCAATAAGGTTTCGTATGTCATTCCAAAATTACTCTCGGGATGAGTTGGAGGCACACAACGTTCGTCCACCCAAAAAAGGCGAACAATATGCCAGGGAATTGACTCTGCATAATCGCCGGATAATATCGTAAATAAAATTTTCGGCGTTGATCCACCGGAAACCGCAATATTTAATGGTAGCGATTGTTTGTGCTTCTCTTTGGCTTTGGTCTGAATAAATTCAGCCACTGCCCGGGCAGTATCAAACGGAGTTTCGAAAACATGTAAATTCGCGGACATATTATTCTGTTTTGAATTTTTTAAACGGCGCTCTCCATTTTAGTTCCTTGTCTCTAAAAAGCGAATTCGCTTCCTTTGGACCCCAAGTGTTGCATTCATAAAAATACAACGGAATATCCGGATTATTTTCCCATGCACTCAGAATCGGGTCAACAAACTTCCAGCTTGCCTTCACAGCATCGGCTCGGGCATAAAGCGTGGAATCGCCAATCATACAATCGAGCAACAGCCTTTCGTAGGCTTCCGAAATTTTATTTTGAGCCAAATCAGAATAATGAAACGCCATGTTCACATTCTGGACTTTGTATCCGGCACCGGGTATTTTCATTCCAAAGTCGACTGCCACTCCGGCATCCGGACTAATCCGCAAAATAATCATATTGGTAGATTGCGCCACGCAACGTTGTTTGAAAAGCTGATGTGGAGCCGGTTTTAAATGAATTACCACCTCTGTAACCCGATCAGGCAAATGTTTTCCGGTTCGAATGTAAAAAGGAACATCGCCCCAGCGCCAGTTATCCACAAAAATCTTTAATGCCACAAAAGTTTCTGTCTTAGAGTTAGGTTTTACATCTTTCTCCTGACGATAACCTTTTTGAGTAACACCATCGATATACGTTTCGATATATTGCCAG
>JBBIID010000346.1:0-3835 GCA_037446675.1 Paludibacter sp. | reverse complement strand
TAAACTATATTTGCAGCACCCACGGTCCGGTTTGGAGCGAATATATTACCGAAGTGGTGGATATGTACGATCAACTTAGTAGATACGAAACGGAAGATGGCGTTGTGATTGTTTACGGTTCGATGTATGGAAACACTGAACTAATGGCCGAAACCGTGGCTCAAGGTGTTGCTGAGTCGGGCATTAAAAATGTAATTGTTCATAATGTTTCAAAATCAGATCCATCGGACATTATTCGCGATATTTTCAAATACAGAGGATTAATTATCGGAAGGCCTACTTATTGCAACGAATTGTATCCTGAAGTGGACTCATTGCTCGGAAAAATTGAATTACGCGGAGTAAAAAACCACGTTTTTGGTTGCTTTGGTTCGTACACATGGGCTAGTGCTGCCGTAAAACGTCTTACTACTTTCGTTGAAACAATGAAATGGCCTGCTGCCGAAGTTACAGTGGATGAAAAACAAGGACTTAAAGTTGATAATTATCAATCGTGCTTGGAATTGGGACATCAGGTAGCTGCATTGGTAAAAAATTATGTTAGCGACCCATCGCACTGCGGATAAATACTTTACAATAATGGAAATTAGTGCCTTAAAATTGAACTGATTTTTATATAAAATAATTTTATGGAAGAACTAACGCTAATTACCCCTACTTTTCTGTTTTCTGCAATATCATTATTGCTGCTGGCATATACCAATCGCTTTCTTTCGTACGCACAATTGGTTCGTACACTGAAAGATAAATACATGGAGGATCATTCGGCATTGACAAAAGCTCAAATTATGAACCTGCGCCGACGTTTGTATCTTACAAAAAATATGCAGATGCTCGGAGTGGCAAGTTTGTTATTGTGCGTTGCCACTATGTTCCTTATTTATATAGGATTACAACTTATTTCCGCATACGTTTTCGGAGTAGCGTTATTATTATTAATTATATCGCTCGGACTCTCCGTTATGGAAATTCGTATTTCTGCAAAATCGCTGGAAATATACCTGAGCGATATGGAGAGAATCGAAAAATAATTTGTAACTTTCTGATTTTCTACAACTTTATAAACTAACATCGATGAATAACGGATTTGTACGTGTGGCAGCAGCTGTTCCCGAATTGAGAGTTGCAGACTGTGCTTTTAATGTTGGTAAAATTGCAAAACTTATTCAGCAGGCCGAAGAAGAGAACGTTCAGGTCGTTTGCTTTCCAGAGCTTTCAATTACCTCGTACACTTGTGCCGATCTTTTTCATCAGAATAAGCTGCTTCAAGAAGCTATTAAGGGTTTAAAAGAGCTACAAGCCGTCACTTTTTCTACATCTGTAGCTGTTATTGTTGGAATGCCGTTACGGATTCAAAATCAGTTGTTCAATACGGCTGTCGTACTGCAAGGCGGACAAATATTGGGAATTGTCCCAAAAACTCATTTGCCTAATCAGAACGAATATTACGAAAAACGCTGGTTTTCTTCGGGAGCAGATTGCAAGATCCAATCAGTAAAAATTCTCAATACGGATGTGCCATTCGGAACTGATCTTCTATTTTCCGATGAAAAATTCACGTTCGGGATTGAAATTTGCGAAGATCTTTGGATGCCAATTCCTCCCAGCTCTTTTCAGGCAATGGAAGGTGCCGAAATTATCTTCAATCTTTCAGCCAGCAATGAGTTGATTGGGAAACATCAATACCGTCGTCAGTTGATAGAACAACAATCAGCACGATGTAACGCTGGTTACGTATACGCTTCGGCAGGAGCAGGCGAATCAACCACCGATATGGTTTTTACCGGAAACGGAATAATTGCTGAAAATGGAAAAATTATAAGCGAATCCGAACGATTCAATTTTGACTCGCAATTAATTATAAATGACATCGACGTAGAACGGTTGGTTGCTGACAGGTTGAGGAATACGAATTTCAATCACAACAAGCCGGCAAACAGTTATCGTTGCATAAAACTGGAAGACGCGCGTTACACCCATTTTGATTTGAAACGGGAATTTGCGAAACATCCGTTTGTGCCTCCTATCGATAACAGAGACGAAAGTTGTAACGAGATATTCTCCATTCAGGTGGGTGGATTAGCTAAACGCTGGACACATACCAATGCACAAACTGTGGTTGTCGGGATTTCGGGAGGATTGGATTCAACATTGGCTTTGTTGGTGTGCGTAAAAACAGCCGACAAACTTGGATTCGACAGAAAAAGAATTTTAGGCATAACCATGCCCGGATTTGGAACAACCGGCAGAACTTACAACAATGCCATCAATTTGATGAAGTCATTGGGAATAAGTTATCAGGAAATATCCATAAAAGAAGCCTCGGTTCAACATTTCAAAGATATTGACCACGATCAGAATATACACGATATAACTTATGAGAATACACAAGCGCGTGAACGTACGCAGATTCTCATGGATATGGCTAATAAAATGAACGGACTTGTAATTGGCACAGGCGATTTATCGGAATTGGCACTTGGCTGGGCAACATACAATGGCGACCACATGTCGATGTATGCCGTAAACAGCGGTATTCCTAAAACGCTGGTTCGTTATCTGGTCGATTGGGCAGCTCATCAGGTAGAAAAATCATCAGAAGAAATTCTGAAAGATATTATCAATACTCCCGTCAGTCCGGAGTTATTACCTGCTGACGAAAACGGTGATATTTCACAAAAAACAGAAGATTTGGTTGGACCTTACGAATTGCATGATTTTTTCCTTTATTACCTCGTGCGCTTTGGTTTTAGTCCCGAAAAAATTATGACGATTGCTCTGAAAGCATTTAAAGATAGTTACCCTGAAGAAATTATTCGAAAGTGGTTAAAAGTCTTCTTGCGTCGATTCTTTGCACAGCAGTTCAAGCGGTCGTGTATGCCTGATGGGCCGAAAGTTGGATCCATTAACCTATCGCCAAGAGGTGACTGGCGCATGCCGAGCGATGCAATGGCATGGCAATTGGATGAGTAACAAAAATCAATTTATCAACTGTTTATCAATCATATAAATCAAAATCATCATGTTTGAACATGTTTATTATGGAAATACGGTAAAAGAATGGATAATTTCTTTGTCGATTATCATTGGGGCATTGATTCTTAATAAAGGAATAGTTCTTTTGAACAAGTATATCATACAGAGGGTGACTTCAAAAACGAAAAATCGTTTGGACGACATTCTCTTTAAAATGCTGGAATCTCCGGTATTGCTCGGAATTGCGTTGGCTTCTATTTGGATAGCGTCAAGCCGATTAAACCTCGACCCCACAGTTGACAAATTTTTCCTCCGTTCGTATCAGATTTTAATTGTACTGAACGTAACCTGGTTTGCCGTGCGATTTACCAATGCACTGATTTCTGAATACATCGAACCGATTGCAAACGACCCAAACAACAAGCGAATCGACAGCAACTTTCTGCCGATAATCCGCAGAACTCTATTGGGAATTATTTGGACTATTGGAGGCGTAATGGCATTGAATAATGCAGGAGTAAATGTTGGAACGCTGGTTGCCAGCCTTGGAATTGGAGGTTTGGCGTTTGCGCTCGCTGCTCAGGATACTATCAAAAATATTTTTGGAGGTATTACTATTTTTACCGATAGACCCTTCAGAATTGGCGATCGTATTAAAGTAGATGGATTTGATGGCATAATTGAAGATATTGGTGTGAGAAGCACCCGTTTAAGGACATTGGACAGATGTTTGGTAACGATACCTAACTATAAAATTGTAGAAGCTTCGGTCGAGAATGTTTCAGAAGAGCCAATGAGACGTGTTGTGTCAAAACTTGGATTAACATACAGCACGACTCCAGAAAAAATGACAGAAGCC
>JBBIID010000345.1:3019-3838 GCA_037446675.1 Paludibacter sp. | reverse complement strand
TGAGAACTTCGAGCTCACCGCCATGAAGGCTGCCGGAATTTCACTTTTCAGAATCATTCGTCCACTAATTATCTTCATTTCGTTGGTTTGTATCGGTGCGTTTTATTTTTCCAACAATGTACTTCCGGTGTCACAAACCAAGCTCTGGACACTCATTTTCTCACTAAGGCAAAAATCTCCTGAATTTGATATTCCTGTCGGTGAATTTTACAGTGGAATCAGCAATGTGAATATTTATGTACGTGGCAAAGAAAATGGATTGCTTAAAAGCTTAATGATTTACGACTATACCGATGGATTTGAAAATGCAACGGTTATGGTGGCCGATTCCGGCAGGGTTCAGTTTACAGCCGACAACAAATATCTTTTGCTAACGTTATATGATGGCGAAAGCTTTGAAAACCTTAAAAAACAGCGAATCAACAATTCAGCTTCCAGCATTCCGTATCGGCGCGAGTCATTTAAGCTGAAAGAAATTTTGTTGGATTTCGATACAGAATTCAATCGTTTCGATGAATCAATGTTGCAGGATCAGCATGTAAGCAAGAACATTACTCAACTAACCCAATCAATCGATTCTGTTTCGAAAGTAGTAAATGAAAGAGGCAATGAGCAGGGAATGGATCTTGTGAAACATCGCTATTTAGGGAGAGATTATGCGATAGAACAGCAGCCGAGTACCACAAAAATAGATGGTAAAAAGTATGATGCCGATTCTCTTTTTACGTCACTTTCGCAGGCTGAAATGTTGAGAGCAGCCAGTTCAGCTTTGGAAAAAGCGCGATCGCTGAAAGAGCAGGTGGGCTATAACAAAATGAT
>JBBIID010000345.1:0-2993 GCA_037446675.1 Paludibacter sp. | reverse complement strand
CGTCCGTCGCCACGAAATAGAATGGCATCGTAAATTCACACTTTCGTTTGCATGTCTTATTTTCTTCTTTATCGGGGCTCCGCTTGGTGCTATTATTCGTAAAGGAGGACTTGGGTTACCTGTTGTAGTGTCGGTTATTATGTTTATTGTATATTACATTATCGACAATACGGGTTACAAAATGGCGCGGGAAGGCTTGTGGAATTCATTCGAAGGAATGTGGCTCAGTTCGGCTATCCTTTTGCCTATAGGTATCTTTTTGACTTACAAAGCTGTAGTTGATGCTACGTTGTTCAATTTCGATCATTATCAAAAAATATGGAACTCAATAAGGAATAAACTAAGATTAAAGAAATAATTGTTTAAGATATAAAACTAAAAAAGCAATCAAATAAAAAAATATATGAAAACGACATTGAATACAATCGATGAAGCGTTGATCGATATCCGGGACGGAAAATTTGTTATCGTAGTTGATGATGAAGATCGTGAAAATGAAGGAGATTTTGTATGTGCAGCAGAGAAAGTAACTCCCGAAATGATTAATTTCATGATTACGCACGGACGTGGGGTTGTTTGTGCTCCACTTACCGAAGACAGATGTAACGAGTTGGAATTGGAAATGCAAGTTGATAAAAATACATCGATTCACTCTACGCCTTTTACGGTTAGCGTTGATAAGTTGGAAGGTTGCACAACCGGCGTATCGGCAGCCGACCGTGCTGCTACCTTTTTAGCTCTTGCCGATCCGACTTCTAAGCCGGAAACTTTTGGTCGTCCGGGCCATATTTTCCCTCTCAGAGCTAGAAATAAAGGAGTTCTTCGTAGGGCCGGGCACACCGAAGCTGCTGTTGATTTAGCTCGTTTGGCAGGATTGTATCCGGCTGGTGCTCTTATCGAAATTATGAACGAAGATGGAACAATGGCGCGACTTCCCGAATTGTTGAAAATAGCAGATAAATTTGATTTGAAAATTATAACCATCAAGGATTTGATCGCTTATCGTTTGAAAACCGAATCGTTGGTAGAAAAAGGAGAGAAAGTAAATATGCCAACCAAATATGGCGATTTTAAATTAATTCCTTTCCGCCAATTGTCGAATGGTTTAGAGCATGTGGCTTTGATCAAAGGAGAATGGGAAGAAGATGAGTCCATTTTAGTGAGAGTGCATTCATCTTGTATTACCGGTGATATTTTTGGTTCAATGCGTTGCGAATGTGGCGAACAGCTACATATTTCTATGCAAATGATTGAAAAAGAAGGAAAAGGTGTGGTAGTATATATGAATCAGGAAGGCCGTGGAATCGGGCTTATGAATAAAATTAAAGCTTATAAACTACAGGAAGAAGGCTTGGATACAGTGGATGCAAACATTCATTTGGGATTTGATGCTGACGAAAGAGATTACGGTGTAGGAGCTCAGATTCTGCGCGAAGTAGGAGTAAGCAAAATTCGTTTGATGAGTAATAATCCTGTGAAACGAATCGGACTGGAGGCATACGGACTGTCGATTGTTGAAAACGTACCGTTGGAAGTTGCTCCGAATAAATACAACGCTTTTTATATGGAAACAAAAAAGGTTCGTATGGGACACAATTTGAAATATGTAAAAGGTAAAGACGAATAAAAATACTTCAATAATTTATGAAAACAGCTTTTATCACAGGTGTTACCTCCGGATTTGGAAAAGCAATCGCTGTCCGATTGGCGGCACTTGGCTATCAGTTAGTGCTCACAGGACGCAGACAAGAAAGATTGGATGAACTGTGTAATTATATACATTCAAATTTTGATGTAAAAGCACATTCGTTGTGTTTTGATGTTCGTGATAATGAGGCATGTAAACAGTCGGTTGCATCTTTACCTGATGATTTTAAAAATGTCGATTTATTGGTGAACAATGCCGGACTCGCGGCGGGAGCTTCGCCTTTCGACGAAAGCGATTTGAACGATTTCGACCGGATGATTGATACAAACGTAAAGGGTTTGCTTTATGTGACAAAACTGATTGTTCCCGGGATGATAGAACGAAAATCTGGTCATATTATCAATATATCTTCTATCGCAGGCATCGAGGTTTACCCCAACGGAAGCGTTTATTGTGCCTCGAAACATGCTGTAAATGCTATTACGAAAGGGCTTCGGATTGATTTGGTTAAGTACGGTATTAAGGTGAGTTCCGTATCGCCAGGAATGGCTGAAACTGAATTTTCGGTTGTTCGTTATCATGGCGATGAAGAAAAAGCAAAGGCTGTATATCAGGGACTTGTTCCGCTAAATGCCGACGATATTGCCGATACAGTTGAATTTATTGTAACTCGTCCCAACCACGTGAGTATAAATGATATACAAATCAATCCTGCACAACAAGCGAACACATATATTTCGCATAGAGTGTAGTTTGTCGAAGCGATTAACCTTTTGTTATTTAATAAATTGTGCCACTTTTTCAAAAATATATTATATTAATTAAAAAAAATACCCTATTTTTGTCCTGATATCAATTATTTTGAAATAGAACAAAAGATATTTTTGAACCGTAATATTGCGTATTTTCGCAAATAAAAACACATTGAAAATGAACCCACTTGAATCGAACAAGGAACCTGAAATTGTACCGGAATCAACTCCAGAGAAAGTAGAGTTAAACGAAAACGTTGCCGAGAATGAAGACGTTATTGTGAGTGAAAACTCTGAAGAAAAAGCGGACAATGAGACTGTAATGCCAACGGAATCGGTTGAATCCGGTTCGGCTGATTATTCTGCATTGTCAAAGCAGGAATTAGTTGATACCCTGAAATCGCTGTTGGAAAAGCAGGTGAACGAGATAAAAGATGAGGTGGTGTCTATCAAACAATTGTTTTATAAAAAAATAAAAGCGGATATTGACGATCAGCGCAAAGCTTTTGTTGAAAACGGTGGAAACGAACTTGACTTTTTACCTCTAAAAGATGAAGTTGAAGAAGCTTTCAAAGCGTTAATGTCTGAGTTTC
>JBBIID010000344.1:0-3851 GCA_037446675.1 Paludibacter sp. | reverse complement strand
CACACATTGTTGAAGCGTCCATGGTTGTTGTGCATTAGCTAGCAAAGCCGCCAATAATGCACCTAATATCATAAATATTTTTTTCATGTTTACCTAGTTGAAAAGTTTTAATGTTGAATTTCCATTATTTTATTTTCGATACTCTTTTTTATATTTTTTCTAGCCTCATTGCGAATGTCGCTTATTATAGATGTTCGTGCTGTAGACGGAGTACAGTTTCCTCTTATGGTTTTTACTCCATTCATCGAAAAATTATCTTGCCCACGCAAGTTGGAAACTTTTTTCCCCTTCCATATTTTTGCTTCCCATGAATAATTCACGTTTGAATCGAAGCTAACATGTTTATAATAGGGAACAAATCTACCTAAGCCTACATCACTATCAGTTTCATATTTTAGTTTCACATCAGCTTTAATTGTCTCGGATAAGTTTGTTTCACTTTTATTGTCCTGAGGATTAATATCAATTGTGAAATTCTCTAAATTTACATCTCTATTTGCTTTCTTCAAATTGTCAGCAGTCGATTTATTGTCTTCGTAAGTCGATATGGTTAAAGTTGAGGTGTATCCTGAAAATTGTATAAGTCCGATGGCTACTACAAGCACAACAATGATTGCAATTAACTTTCTGTTTTTCATAGGATTTATTTTTGTAAACAATATCAGTTCTTATTTCTTATCCTCTTTCTTTTCGCCCGGTTTTTCTTCCAAAATTTCGGCTCCACGAATTTGCTGATTTAATTTCAGCCCGCTTTTCACTTCTATATTTATACCGTCGGACAGTCCGATTTTTACTTGTTTTTTCTCAAATGTTTGAGGGTCTTTCGATTTCAGCACATAAACAAAAGCTGTATCGTTGCTGAATTCCACACAACTTTCAGGAATCCGGATTACTTTTGCCGACTTAGAAAGCACAATTTCGGCGTTTGCACTATATCCGGCACGTACATATACATTTTGTGGCACTTGCACTGCGGCTTTCATCTCGAACATAATTGCTCCGTTTTCTTCTGTTCCTTTCGGCGAAACATATTCGAGCGTTGCGGTTAATTTCTGATCTTGCAATGCACCGATTGTAATATCCATTGGCATTCCAATGCTGATTTTACCTACTTCGGTTTCGTCCATTTTACCCACAAAAAGCATGTCGCTCATATTTGCAACGGTGGCAATAGTTGTTCCGTCGTTGAAGTTATTGGACTGAATCACGGAGTTTCCGACTTTTACGGGAACATCCAAAATGGTTCCGTTAATGGTTGAACGAACAAGCGTGTTGCTCAATTGCGATTTGTCGCTCGAAACGCCATCGCGAATCAGGCTTAAATTATCCTGAGCCGATTTCAGTTCTTCTTTGTCGCTGTTGTATTGTAACTGTGTTTTTTCGAATTCTTCTTTCGAAATTACCTTGTCGGTAAAAAGTTTAGCATCACGGTCGTAGTTTTTCTTCGTTTGTTCGAACGCAATTTGTGCTCTTGTCACTCTCGATTCGGCGCTGTTGAGGCTCACCATGTCGGGAATAACCTTAATTTTTGCGATAATGTCACCTGCTTTTACCACATCTCCGGCTTCTTTGTACACCTCGGCAATGATGCCGGACATTTGAGGTTTAATTAAAATTTCGTTACGTGGTTCAACTTTTCCGGTGGCCACGGTGCGTTTGTCTATATCTCCGGTTTTTACTACTTCAATCTCATACTTTTTCACTACAGGACGAGATTTTTTCCATAAAAAATAAAATGTTCCGAAAACAGCTGCTACTAAAATAAGTAATAATAAATACTTAAAGAACTTTTTCATATTGGTGTTTTATTATGAGTTTCTAATTTCTTTTATTCTGAATTTATATAATGATTTTATTCTTCTCTGATGGCTTCTATTGGTTTTATATTCATAGCTCTGTTCGCAGGAATAAATCCGGCTAACGTTCCGATTAACAATAGAATAAACAATGCTGCAATGGCAACTCCGAAACTGATTTGCGGATCCTTGAAAAATTGATCGCCCTGGCTAAGTCCGAGTCCGACCAAATACATAAGTCCTACGCCAAACATCAGTCCTGCAACTCCTGCAATAAGTGTAAGAATAATACTTTCGCTCAATATTTGAGTGATGATGTTTTGAGGTGTAGCTCCCAATGCTCTTCGGATACCGATTTCTTTGGTTCGTTCGCGCACAGTTACCAACATAATATTGCTTACTCCGATTCCTCCTGCGAATAAAGTTCCCAATCCCACAATCCATATCAAACTGGCAATTCCTATTCCGAGATAAAGAAACATGGTAAACTGATCTTCGATATTCATTCCGCCTACAGCTTTGTTGTCATCTGGCGAAATGTTGTGCCTTTCTTTCAAAACCTGTCGGATTTTGTCTTCCAGCACTTTTACTTTTATGCCCGGTTGTGCTGTGACTGCCAGAAAGTGAACAATGTTTCCCTGATTGAAAGCCTGCTGCATAGTGCTAAATGGCAATACTACAGTTTCTTCGCTACGTCCTCCGATATTTACATCGGAGGTATGTTGCGCTACCCCAATCACTTGAAAATAGATCCCATTAACCTGAATGTTTTTTCCAATCGGATTTTCATTGCCGGGGAACAAGACTTCCAAAACCCTTTCGCCGATAACGCACACTTTTCGTTTTTCGAGTATGTCAATATCGTTAATGTAGCGGCCTTTAATCATGATGCTTTCATCAATTTTGTTGTAAACAGGATAATTTCCTTTTACCTGAAACGATCCGGTTTTGTCGTTACGCGTCACATTATTTGTTCCACCTCCACCGAAAAGCACTGGAGCCAGATACTGTATTTCGGGAACTTTGTTGGCTAATACCGGTATGTCGGAATTTTCCATGTCCCAGGCGCGTCCTTTTTTGAATCCTTTGTAAGGTTCAGCGGTTTGTTCGGTCCACACGAAACAGGAATTGGTTGCAAAGCCTTCAATTTGAGAGTTCATCCCACGTTCGAGAGCTACGCCCGATCCCACCATAACCACCAGCATAAACATTCCCCAAAAAACTCCGAAAGCTGTGAGGAAGCTTCTTAGCTTATTATGTGTGATGGTTATCCAGATCTCCTGCCAACGATCGAGGTCGAAAATTCCACCTAAATCGCGAAGAAAGGAACTTTTATTGTTATTGTTATCAGAGCTTTTCATTTTGTTTGAAATTCAGTTATTGATTCATGAGTAACGTTACTCTTCTCTCATTGCTTCAATCGGTTTAATTTTTACAGCCCGTCGTGCTGGCATATAACCCGCAATTATTCCCGAAATGATAAGAATTGTGGTTGAAATGAAAACATACGAAAGTTGAACTGTCGGATCTTTGAAAACTGACATTCCGGTATCCGATGGATTTTGTGCCGCCGATTGTATCAGAATATAATTGATAAGTTCGGTAAGCCCCACACCCAGCACCATCCCTATGTATCCGAAAACAGTTGTGATTAGGATTGATTCGATAATAACCGAGCGAAGAATGGAGGACGGAGGAGCGCCAATGGCTTTTCTAATTCCGATTTCACGGGTTCGTTCTTTTACAGAAACAAGCATGATGTTGCTAACACCCACTATTCCTGCTATCAGAGTGAAAATACCAATGATAGAAACAAAAATGGTGATTCCGGCAAATATTTTCATTGTCTCGATATAATCTTTTTGAGAATTCCTTATCCAAAGTGCCTGAGTGTCTTTAGGATCGAATCGAAGACTTTGCGACATGGTCTTTGTTACTTTGTCATTAAATTCATCGTTTGCTTTCTCCGTTTTTAATCCGTTTACCATCATGGCTATACTATGAAATTTTCTGTCGGGATTATAAATTAATTGTGCCGTTGTGAATGGAATGTAA
>JBBIID010000343.1:0-3857 GCA_037446675.1 Paludibacter sp. | reverse complement strand
TAGCCGCAGTTCCATCGGGCGAGCCATCTTCTATCACCAGTACATGAAAAACGTTGGGTTGGCTAAAAACTGCGCGGATAATATTTTCAATATTTTCCTTTTCGTTGTAAGTGGGAATGATAACTAAATTTTGTGACATCGGATACGAGTTACAAGTTTTGTATGTCTAAAAAAAAATAAAAACTATTCGAAAACAAATAATTCAGACGGTTCAGTTCTATCCAGCGTTATCAGTTGTACATCCTTGCCTACAACAACTTGCTTTTCCTCCAAATAGTTCTGCACAGCGGTATATGCCAATTCGGGCAAATTATTCTCCCTACTCAAATGACAAAGAAAGATATTTTTTAAACGGGGATTAAAATTCTCGGACAAAAACGATCCACATTGATCATTGCTTAAATGCCCTGTTTTAGCTATAATTCTGTTTTTTAAATGCTCAGGATAATTCCCGTCCCGTAACATTTGCTCATCATAATTTGCCTCAAGAACCACAAAATCTGCTATTTTCAGCTCTCCTCCTACTTCCGCTCCCACATAGCCCAAATCGGTTGCAAAGGTAAATCTTTTTTCTTTATATTCAACAGTATAGCCCACATTATCGGTTGCATCGTGCGACACTGGAAACGATGTCACTCGAAATTCACCAACCTGAACCGACTCACCTTTTTCGATATATTTTTTACTCGTATAAAGCTTCTCTGTAACACAATAGCTGCGATGAATGCCTTCATGAATATCGCGGGTTGCATAAATCGGAACGTGATGTTTTTCACCTATTGGGCCAACTGCTTTTATATGGTCGGCATGATCGTGAGTTACAAAAACACCCCAGATATTTTCGAAATCGAGGCCTAAATTTCTAAGATGTTTACGAATAGAACGTACTCCAATCCCGGCATCAATCAACAATCCGGTGGACGCATTGCCTATATAATAACAATTACCACTACTTCCGCTCCCGAAACTCTGAAACCTTAATTTATCCATAAATAAAATTTAGTCTACAAAATTAACAGCAATTTCGAAAGATAGATTATCATTATACTACAAATAAACGGAAATAACGTTAAGTGATTATAAATCCCTTTGATTTTCTGCATTATTGTAAAAAAGCAGGCGCAACAATTTTGTTCCACCTGCTCATAATTTGTGTAAATCGAAGCAAAAAATTTATTTATCAAGATCACTATTTTTGTGAGAACCATCACAAAAAGGTTTGTTTTTGCTTTGACCGCAACGACAAAAGAAAGTTTTGCCAGTCAGCTCTTTTTCTTCTCCCGTAGGAAGAATCAATTTAAAATTTCCGGAAACCACATAAGGTCCTCCTTTAGTAACTTTAATTTCCATACTGTTTTCGCTCATTTTCGTTCTATATTTTACTGATTAAACAAACTGATTCGAAAGTTAATAAAAAAATCCTATTTTTGCAGTATATCACGCTATTATTACGAACAAACTCATTTTCAGGGAAGAATACTAAATCGACAATAAATATAAAAGATGGAAAGTATATTTACTGACAAAAACAAAACGCCGGACAAAAACGATTTGAAAATGGCGTTGGGCGAATCAAACGAGCTTTGGCAAATAATTGTGGAATACGTATTTCATAAATACCCCAACGGAATTGAATTTTGGTCGTATATGAAACAAAGCTGGTTTTTTCGAATCAATGACAAAAAACGGGCAATATTGTATCTTTTGCCAAGAGATCGTTTCTTTAAAGCTGCTTTTATGTTTGGACAAAAAGCGACAGAAAAAATACTCGAAAGCAACATTTCCGAAACAATTAAGGAAGAACTTAAATCTGCAAGGATTTATGCCGAAGGGCGCGGAATAAGATTGGATGTAAAAGATACTTCACTAATAAATGACATAAAAACATTGATCGATATAAAGTTGGGGAGCTAAGAAACAGATAACAAAAAAGACGGACAACTTTGTCCGTCTTTTTTGTTATTATCTGATATATAACTATTTTATAATTGCATTCCTTATTTCCCATGACGCAGACTCTGCCGTTGAGCACAAATATTTAAATGCAAATTTGAACGTTGAAATATTTAAGTACTTAGCCGGGATTGCTATATTTCCTGAATTTACAAACGTCCAGTTGTTTCCAGCCGGATATACAGGAATGGTTATTTGCTCCCAAGTAGCACCATTATCTGCCGAAAACCACAACGTGTGATTCGTTCTCATATTTGCCACATTTCCTTTGTTAATGGTATAATCGAAAGATAAATTAGCTGCTGTTTTTCCCGTCAAATCAATTGATGGTGAAATCAACCAATCTTCGTTAGCATTGCTCACATTATTTGCATATCCTGACATCGCAGCGTAAGCTCCACTTGAACCGTTATAAAAATACCATGATTGAGCTCCCAGAACATCATTCGTAGTAAAATCACCTAAACCGGTCGTAAATGGCTCATAGAAATAAATATCTGATGGAGTTCCTTCCTGTACGAGGAAGTTTTTTACTTCCCAAGTACCCGCTTTGGATGACGTAGAAACATACTTAAATGCGATGGAAATTTTCTTTCCGGCATATGCCGAAAGGTCAAGTTCATAAGATGTTGCCAAATTCCAATTCCCATTATCGGTGAAAGGATAAGTCGTAAATTGAGTCCAAGTGGCAGACGAAGGTAACCCTTCTTCGTAATCTTCCGAAATCCAAACGGTAGCTTCTGTTTTCAAATTTCCAAAGTACCTTGTTACATGATCGAACGAAAATTTAGCCGAAGTAACACTGGTCAGATCAATCTGAGGAGAAATCAGCCAGTCCTCATTCGGATTGTTCACCGAATTAACATAACCAGACATGTAAGCATAACCATGAGTATCTATATACCACTTTTGAAATCCCGATACATTAATCGCAACAAATCGACCCATATTTTGAGTAAAGGTTTCGGAATAAGGAAGTTTTACTGGCACTCTGTCTTTAACAATCACATTTTTTATTTGCCAAATTCCGGCAGAAGTTGAACTGGAATTGTATTTGAATGCGATATTCACTTTCTTACCTTTAAATGCCCTTAACGAGATTTCTCCGGCATTCATCATATTCCACGAAATACCGTTTTCCATTGGTTCCAAAGTATTAACTTGAGTCCATGTGGCTGATGACGGATTAGAGCCAACAACATAATCATCCGAAACCAACAAAGTAGCTTCATTTGCTACATCATTAAATCCTCTTAAGACATAATCGAATGTGAACACAGAAGTTGCTTCTTCCGGCAGATTAATATTCGGAGAAATCAACCACGCTTCATTTTCGTTTTGAACGTTATTGAGGTTTCCGTTCATCATAGCATATCTATAGTCTTTCGATACCGACCAAGCCTGATTGCCTAAAGTATTGATCGCTTTAAAATCCCCAAGTCCTCTATCAAAAGACTCATAAAAAGTATAATCGACATCAACTTGCTTATATTGAGGGGTTGGAGGAGTTTCAATTAAATTATTGCAGGCCGTAAAAGCAAACAATAACGCAGTAAAAGCAAGATATTTTATATTTTTCATATTCATAATTTTATCCTATTGTCAATTAGCTGGTTGATGATATAATTCAAATCCTTCACCTAAATCGTGAATTGAACGCAAAGTTAGTTGATGGTAAATTTTATTGGGATCAACATTTACATCCCTATCGTTATACCAAGCTACAATCGCAGTTATATTTCCTTTGATTGAAGGATCGGGAAGTCTGCGAGTTGCAAATTTGGCATACTCGCTTGTGGAGACAAATATTGAACCTGTACCATCAACAATTTGAAGAACTTTCATATAAATTAGTACTCCAGTACATATTTTTTATAATCTTCTATTCTTTTTTTTATCTCTAT
>JBBIID010000342.1:3419-3858 GCA_037446675.1 Paludibacter sp. | reverse complement strand
CGATAATTCGACCCAGCATATCACGTTTGAATTCGTCACGTGTAGCAAAATAGGCAGCAGAAGGACCGCCAAAGCCCATCGGAATTCCCCAACGTTGCGTAGAGCCAAAAACAATATCGGCACCCCATTCTCCCGGAGGAGTTAATAACGCAAGACTCAATATATCAGCAGCAACCGCCACTTTCGCACCTACAGCATGGGCAGCATTTACAAAATCGGAATAATCCTCAATATTACCATCCGCATTCGGATATTGAACAATAGCGCCAAAATGTTTATCCGTAAATTTGCAAGTAGCATAATTTCCAACTTGTAATTCTATATTTTGAGCATTGGCACGCGTTTTCAGAACGGCTAATGTCTGTGGAAAAATAGCTTCGTCAACAAACAGAATATTCGCTCCGCTTTTCACCTGCTCACGACTGCGAAGATTCATCAT
>JBBIID010000342.1:0-3409 GCA_037446675.1 Paludibacter sp. | reverse complement strand
GGCAGCCGCAGTAGCTTCGTCGAGCAACGACGCATTGGCAAGCGGCATTCCCGTAAAATCGCAAACCGCCGTCTGAAAATTAAGCAGCGCTTCCAAGCGACCTTGCGAAATTTCGGCTTGATAGGGCGTGTATGAAGTATACCAAGAAGGATTTTCGAAAATGTTCCGTTGAATTACGGCAGGCGTACAGGTGTCGTACCAGCCTTGCCCGATATAAGAGGTGAAAAGTTTGTTTTTAGCGGCAATTTCGGCAATATGTTCGGCATACTGATGCTCGGAAAGAGGCTCCGGCAAATCTATTTTTTCGGATAATCGAATAGAAGCTGGGATTGTTTCATCAATTAACTCATCCAAATATTTCACTCCAATTGACTGAAGCATAAAAGCTTGATCTTCGTCAGAAATACCAATATGACGATATTGTAACATGTCTCTCATGACCTGAAAATTTTATTTTTTTGTGCCCCAAAAGTAGTTTTTTTCTTTTGGAAATTGACATATTCTCCACTAAAAGATATGAACAAATTTTATCTTTTTTTAATGAGTTTCAAGTTGTTATTATTCTGCTAATTTTACGACAAAACACACAAATTTTCACTAAAATATCGTCAGTTTTTAATTAGTCTTTTAAACCAAATCAAAATTCAATTGTTTATACGATAAATTTTCTTCACTATCAACCTCAATAAATCATGTTACGTGACATTCGCAAACAGTATCTGTTTTCCACACTGGACGAAAGCACTGTACTTCCCAATCCATTCGATCAGTTTGAAATATGGCTTCAGGAAGCCATTGAAAGTGAACAATTGGAGCCTACAGCCATGATTGTTGCCACTGTAGACGAGCACCTGCAACCGCACTCGAGAGTGGTACTTTTAAAAGAATTTAATGTAAACGGATTTGTGTTTTACACAAATTTTGAAGGACACAAAGCACAACAACTGGCTCAAAACCACAAAGTATCGATCACTTTTTTCTGGCCTACTCTCGAAAGACAGGTTCGCGTGCTGGGAGTTGCCGAAAAAATAAGTGAGACCATCTCTACTTCTTATTTCAATTCGCGACCTATAGAAAGTCAATTAGGAGCTTGGGCTTCGCCTCAAAGTCAGCTAATTCGCTCGAAAGATTTTCTGGAAAAACAATTTCAGTACTATAAACAAAAATTTGGCGACAGTGTGCCCAAACCGCCTCATTGGGGTGGGTATATTGTCATCCCTTCGTCTTTCGAATTTTGGCAAGGGCGACCCAACCGCCTACACGACCGCTTACTTTTTTCAAAAGAAAACAGAGATTGGCGTATAGAGCGATTGGCACCATGAATCTTATTTATCACCATATCTTTACACGTCAGAATTCCAACAATGAATCTTTATATTTTCACGGCTCAATTCCGAATCTACCATTCTTTCGTTTAATTTAAGATAACCCATGTAAAATCTTTTTTTTGCATTTTTCAAGCTATAAAGCTTATCTTTGCATCTGAATCCACAAAACAAACATATGACTTTCTCCGAACTAAATATCAATACGCCTTTACTAAATGCGCTCGCAGATTTAAATATTCACACGCCTACTACGATTCAGGAACGTGCATTCCCGGTTATTATGTCCGGACGAGATGTGGTGGGAATTGCACAAACCGGAACCGGGAAAACAATTTCATATCTTCTTCCTGTATTACGTCTGTGGAAATTCTCGAAAGAGAAATCACCAACCGTTTTAGTGGTTGTTCCCACACGCGAGTTGGTTTTGCAAGTTGTAGATGATGTTGAAAAGCTGGTAAAATATATGAACATTCGCATCGCCGGAGTTTACGGAGGAGTAAATATGTCACAACAAACCCCATTGATTACAGCAGGATTGGACATTCTTGTGGCTACTCCCGGACGGTTACTCGACTTTGCACTGAACGGAACGTTGAAATTAAAATCAGTGAAACGTTTTATTATCGACGAAGTAGATGAAATGCTGAATCTCGGCTTTCGTCCACAGCTCATCCGCATTATCGACCTTTTGCCCTCAAAAAGACAGAACCTGATGTTTTCCGCCACGATAACGGAGGAATTGCGCACGTTTATTGCCGATTTTTTTATCGACCCAATAGAAGTGGAAGCCGCACGCGCCGGAACTCCTCTTGAGAACATAAAGCAAGCCGGTATAAAAGTCCCGAACTTCAATACAAAAATCAATTTACTTGATTTCTTGCTTCGGTCAAATGCCGGATTTTCGAAAGTTCTCGTATTCGTTTCCACAAAGAAACTAGCGGATGATGTTTTCGAAGTTATTTCCGAACGACATCCGGAACAAATTGGCGTTATTCACTCCAACAAATCTCAGAATTTCAGACTAGAGGCTTTTCGTTCGTTTAATGAAAATAAACTGAGAGTACTTATCGCGACTGACTTGGTAGCGCGCGGGCTCGACTTTGACGATATTACGCACGTAGTAAATTTTGATCTCCCTGAGGTTCCCGAAAATTACATTCACCGCATTGGACGCACCGGCCGTGCAGACAAAAAAGGAGTTGCATTGGCTTTTATCACAAAGAATGATGCTGAAATTCGCAAAAGCATTGAAAGCTTGATGAGCTGCAAAATTCAACTAATGAAAATGCCTGAAGAAGTCGAAATTTCAAACGAACTTACAGAGCACGAAATTCCGCGAGTGGCAATGAAAAACGAATTGACTTCAGTAACAAAGCCTGAAGATGGCGGAGGTGCTTTCCACGAAAAGAAGGACAAGAATAAAAAGATAAACATGAAAGTTCGTCGTGCTGAAGCAATGCGAAAAAAATATGGCAAACCGCAAACACGCGGACAAAAGAAAAAGTGATTTATTTTTCAGCTCAACTAGAGATACAAAAAAGGCTATTCCGAATCGGAACAGCCTTTTTTAGTATTTAATTCGTCAATTCAATTAGTTCTTTAGAGCAGCCTGAGCAGCAGCCAAACGAGCGATAGGCACACGGAATGGAGAACAGCTCACATAATTCAAACCAACTTTATGGCAGAATTCTACTGACGATGGTTCACCTCCGTGCTCACCGCAAATACCAACTTTCAGGCTTGGATTTACCGAGCGACCATTGTCTGTAGCCATTTTCACCAATTGACCAACACCATTTTGGTCTAACACCTGAAACGGATCTGCTTTCAGAATTTTCTTTTCAAGATAAATTGGCAAGAACGAAGCAATATCGTCGCGAGAATATCCGAAAGTCATCTGAGTAAGGTCATTAGTTCCGAATGAGAAAAATTGAGCTTTAGCAGCAATTTTAGCGGCAGTAAGAGCAGCACGAGGAATCTCGATCATTGTTCCCACTTTAAATTCTACTGTATCGCCTTGCTCTTCGAACAATTTAGCAGCAGTGCTACGAATAATGTTATCTTGTTCGCTAAACTCGTAA
>JBBIID010000341.1:3499-3860 GCA_037446675.1 Paludibacter sp. | reverse complement strand
GCATATTGATTTCGCGATCGTTCAGGAAGCGATATTTTCCGCGAGCCAGATTCTTTTTGGTCAATCCGGCAAAGAAAACACGGTCGAGACGAATAATTTTGTAGCCTAATTTTTCAAAAATACGACGAACTACACGGTTTTGTCCCGAGTGAATTTCGATCCCAACTTGCTTCAAATCACCCTCTTTTACAAACTCCAAAGCGTCGGCAGCAATGTTTATATCATCTAAAGTCACACCCGACAAAACGGTTTTGTAATCTTCTTCCTCAAGCGGTTTGTCCAACGTTACGTGATATATTTTCTTTTTTTCAAATTTAGGATGAGTAAGTTTTGAAGCTAAATCGCCATCGTTTGTCAAAAG
>JBBIID010000341.1:0-3477 GCA_037446675.1 Paludibacter sp. | reverse complement strand
AACAGGATAGATACGTTCGCTACAAGCATTTTTAACCAAATCCAAAACGGTCATACGATCGTGAGTATCTTCAGCCGTAGTTACGCAATCTTTCGGTTTGTTTAGCAGGATATACACTTTACGTTCCGAACGAACTGTTTGATCGTGGAACATAACTTTATCAGTCGGCAAAATTTTCACGCCCATTTCTGAAACAATTTGTCCGTTCACCGAAATAACTCCAGCCTGAATATATTCGTCGGCCTCACGGCGCGAACAAATGCCGGCATTTGCCAAAAACTTATTCAATCGAACCGGTTTTGTCAAATCAACCGTAGATTTACGGAACTCCAGCTGTTTTTTGTTGCTGTATTTTGAATTTGGGTCGTAATTGTCGTTTTTGCGATAAGGTTTACGGAAAGTAACTCCATCTTTTTTATTGTCGAAACGTGTTTCGATAAATTCAGGCTTTTGAATATCGCCCGGCTTTCTAAAGCTTAGCTTGCCTGTGCGTTGTTCATCATTATCATGACTTCTATAAGGTCTTCCTTGCTTGTTTTCCCCATATTTGTTTTCCCCATATTTGTTTTCCCCATATTTGTTTTCGCCATATCTTCTTTCCCCATACGCTGGTTTTCCTTCACGATCTTCCCAAGGTTTACGAGGGCGGAAAGAAGATTGATTGTCACGATCTTCCCAAGGTTTGCGTGGACGGAATGAAGATTGATTGTCGCGGTTTTCGTAAGGTTTACGTTCGCGGAAAGCAGGTTTGTCACCACGGCTTTCGAATGATTTTTTAGGAGTAAAAACAGGTCGGCTGTTGTTGTCGTTATCGTATGGGCGATTGTTGCCATAAGAAGGACGACTGTTTTCATTTCTGTTAAATTCAGAATTTCTTGGTTGCTTTTCATCGTACGAAGGTTTACCAGAGTTAAACTTTGATACGCCCCCTTTAGAACCTTTCAGTATCGATTTCACATCGCGTTTTTCAAATGATTTACCATCACGGCCGGCACCCGCATTCGATTTTGGCTTCGAATTTCCGTGCCATTTTTCATTATTTGTTTTCATTAAAAATTTTATAAGTGTATTTGGGGTGCAAAGTTCGTAAAAAATTCCCAAATTATCCTCATGTTTTTAAGTTTAAAGCAATTATTCAATAAAATTAATTTTCAGTTTTGTAATCAAAACATCATTTCAGTGAAATATCGGCAAAACTAAAGCCATATCTTTAGATTTAAAAACTAATCTTTCTACAATTTAGTTTTATTTATCGATCGCGAAATCAAATTTTACGTATTTTTGTTATTAAAAAGTAAGTGTTATCTTATCACAAACTATTATGAAAAAAATTGCTTTCCTTTTTTATGCAATTCTTGTTGCTGTAACTTCTGTTGCAGAGAATCTCTATTCACCGGACAACAATTTTAAACTAGATTTCGAAGTAAATTCATTGGGCGAACCTACATATTCGCTTTCGTACAAAGGCAAACCTGTGATTCTTACATCCAAGTTAGGATTTGAACTAAAAAATCAGGATGCACTTCAGAATGGATTTAGCATTAAAAGTACCAAAACGGCTTCGGTCGATGACTCGTGGAAACCGATTTGGGGCGAAGTGAAGGAAATTCGAAACAACTACAATGAACTGCTTGTAGAGTTGGAACAAAAAGCTGAAGATCGAACCATGAAAATTCGCTTTCGTCTTTTTAATGATGGATTAGGATTCAGGTACGAATTTGAGAGACAACCTAAACTGAATTATTTCAAAATTACAGACGAATGTACTCAATTTGCCCTCACAGCCGATCACAAAGCTTTCTGGATTCCTGGAGCTTATGATACCAATGAATATTGTTACAGCACCACCAAGCTTTCTGAAGTTGATGCTTCCACTGTGGATGGAAACGGAATTGGTACACATGGTTATTTTGCAAAAAATGCAGTGCAAACTCCGCTTTTGATGAAAACAGCAAATGGACTTTACATAAGTATTTTTGAGGCTGCTCTTGTCGATTATTCGGCAATGAATTTATTGATCGATCAGAAAAAATTTGTTCTCACTGCATCTTTAGTGCCCGACGCTCTAGGAAACAAAGTTTATATGCAAACTCCTCAGAATACGCCCTGGAGGACAGTAATTGTAAGTGATAAAGCATCGGATATTTTAGCTTCGAAAACTACTTTAAACCTAAACGAGCCGAGTAAAATTGCAGATCCATCGTACATTAAACCTCAAAAATTTATTGGAATCTGGTGGGGAATGCACGTGCCGAATACAATGTCGTGGGATTATGCACATGCGCCAAACATTCGTTTGAAAGATACAGATTGGAATGCATTGACTCCGTTGCCACAACACGGGGCAAAAACCAAAAATGTAAAACGCTATATCGACTTTGCTGCGGAACATGGCTTTGCAGGTGTATTGGTGGAAGGTTGGAATGTAGGTTGGGAAGACTGGAACGGAAACTGGAAAGAGGAAGTGTTCGATTTTGTAACTCCATATCCCGATTTTGATATTGAATATTTAAATGAATATGCTCATTCGAAGGGCGTAAAATTAATTATGCATCACGAAACATCGGGTTCTGTCACCAATTATGAAAGACGAATAGACAAAGCGATAGAACTGATGAAAACCTATGGTTACGATGCCGTTAAAACCGGATATGTAGGTTGGATAATTCCTCGTGGCGAGCATCACGACGGGCAATGGATGGTAAATCATTATATCCGTGTGGCAGAGAAAATGGCGGAAAACAAAATTATGCTGGACTCTCACGAATCGGTTCGCCCTACAGGTTTGCAGCGTACTTATCCAAACTGGATGGCCTGTGAGGCAGCTCGCGGAAATGAGTATAATGCGTGGAGTGCAGGTAACCCACCTGAACATGAAACAATTTTACCTTTTACGCGACTTATGGGAGGCCCAATGGATTATACACCGGGAATTTTTGAGCTAAAAATGAGTTATTATCAGCCGGGAAATAAATGTCAGGTTCACACTACTTTGGCAAAGCAATTGGCTTTATACATCACCATGTACAGCCCGTTGCAAATGGCTGCCGACTTGCCTGAAAATTACGAAAAAAGAATGGATGCTTTTCAGTTTATAAAAGATGTAGCAGTAGACTGGGACGATACGAAATATCTGGAAGCTGAACCGGGCGATTATATTACCATGGCACGAAAAGCAAAAGGAACAGATGATTGGTTTGTGGGTGCAATCACCGACGAAAATGCGCGAACATCTGTCATCTCTTTTAGTTTTTTAGATCCAAAACAATGGTATATTGCAACTATTTATGGCGATGGCGAAAATGCCGATTGGAAAGAAAATCCGATGGTTTATCAGATAAGAAAAGTGCTTGTTAATTCAAAGTCGGTATTAAAACAAAAGCTCGCACCCGGAGGCGGGGCAGCTATTAGCATAAAGAAGGCAACGACAACGGAAATGAAAGGTTTGAAGAAAGTATAAAAGAAGATATTCAAAGA
>JBBIID010000340.1:2632-3862 GCA_037446675.1 Paludibacter sp. | reverse complement strand
ACCAACACGGGCAAATAACGCCTGAGTTGAAGCACCCATACCAAAAGTAAGCATGGTAGTTGTAATGTAAATCAATTTGTTTGATTCGCCAACATTTGCCAATTTATCAAGAATAAGATACCAAACCGAAATATCAAGCAATGCAAGACCAACTACTGTCAATCCCATTACAGCACCCGAACGGAATGCAACTTGAAGACCTTTGTTCAACGAATCGGAAGCTGCCTGAGCTGTACGAGCCGAAGCGTAAGTAGCTGTTTTCATTCCGAAAAATCCAGCCAAACCAGAGAAGAAACCTCCTGTTAAGAATGCGAATGGTACCCATGCATTTTGTAAATTGAAATAAGCCATTATTGAGAAAATAACAGCTAAAACCAAAAACACGATACCAACAACTTTATATTGTTGTTTAAGATAAGCCATTGCACCTGTACGAACGTGCAATGCAATTTTTTTCATTGTATCGGTACCTTCGCTTTCCTTCATCATCTGCTTGAAGAAATAGAAGGCGAACCCCAACGCAATAATGGAAGCCACAGGCACCATAAAGAAAATGTTGTTCTCCATAAAATTAAAAATAATTGATTGTTATTAATTGATTTACTTGTTCTCTCCTTATTTGTTTATTAGCTGGATATATTCTTTTAAAATTGATAACGAATAATCGCTTGCGTGCTGGTTGACAAAACCAATAGCGCTGACATGAGCTTCTTCATCTGCCGCATCGGAAATTACACGAACAACGACCAACGGCACACCGTAATCGTCGCAAACCTGAGCTACGGCTGCACCTTCCATTTCGGCACACACTACCGACGGCAAATTCCGGCTTAAAGCATATTTCATTTCCGAACTGGAAATAAACAAATCGCCACTGGCAATATCACCAATCACCATTTTAGGGTTTAATATCTGTTGCTCGGGCAGTATTTTTCTGAATTCTTTATTTGTTTTCAAAAAATTATGTACGGCCTGCGACATAGTTTCTACATTCTGTAATGGTGTTTCGTACGATGTTTTTCCGGTTAGCGGTACTTCAAACCGTTTCATCAACGGTCGTGCATCCATGTCGTGCTGATACAATCGTTGCCCAATAACGACATCACCCACATTCAGTTCCGGCGAAATTGCCCCAGCAACACCCGTAAACACAATCCGATCAACATTGAACTCCAAAATCATATTGGTTGCGGTAGTCGCAGCTGCCACTTTTCCCCAACGCGAAAATAC
>JBBIID010000340.1:0-2573 GCA_037446675.1 Paludibacter sp. | reverse complement strand
TCCTCGTTCCACTATTTCCTTATTCGAAATAGTAGCAATAATTTTGTCCATTTCTTCGGGCATGGCACCCATAATTCCCAGTAGCATGTTTTTTTAGTCTTTTACTGTTTCGAAATTACTTGAATTTTCTGAAAGTTTTGTCACCCTCTGAAAGAGTGTAGGATGCGAATAATGAAAAAATACGTATAATGGATGTGGCATTAAATTACTGAGAGATGTAGCTGAGAGTTTTTTCAGGCCTGAAATCAATTGTTTGCTAAACCCATTCGAAGCCGCATAGCCGTCGGCCTGATATTCGAATTTGCGGGAAAGGACATTTGAAAAAATATCCAGAATTAATGATATTGGAGAATATAATATGCTAAAAGCTATAGCATTTAAATGAAAAGATGCTTTTGTGCCGCCTAAAGCCTGAGCCAAAGCATCGCTTTGCAAAATCAGACCAAAAGCATAAAACAACACCAAAGTAGATGGAATTGAAATCATCATATTTTTCAACGTGTGTTTATATTTGTAATGGCCAACTTCGTGTGCGAGCACGGCAACAATTTCATCTACAGTCATTTTATCCATTAGCGTATCGTACAATACAATGCGTTTCTTTTTACCTAGTCCGGTAAAATAGGCATTTGCCTTTGTGGAGCGCTTCGAACCGTCGATCACATAAATATTAGTGAGCTTAAATCCAACTTTATTGGCAAATTTCTCTATTTCTGTTCTTAATTCGCCTTCTTCCAGCGGAGTTTGTTTGTTGAAAAGTGGCACAATAATTTCGGAGTAAAACGTGGCCATAAACAAGCTAAAAGCTGTAATCACCGCCCAGGCCAACAACCAGAAATACTCAGGAGTAAGAGTATAGATCCATACAACTACCGAAAGCAACCCGCCTCCAATTATGGCAGTAAGCAAATATCCTTTCAGTTTGTCAAAAATGTATAAAGACGGAGTTACTTTATTGAAACCAAATTTTTGTTCAATCACAAACGTATCATATAATTCGAAAGGAATTCCAATAATATCGTTAGCAAAGAATAAAACTGCAAAAAATAAAACAGGTGTAAGAATGTCGCTAACAACCACATTTTGCACCAACTGATTGATCCAGGCAAAACCGCCAAAAACGAACATGGCAAGTGTAACGGCAAAACTGAATGTACTGGTAAGCAATCCGAATCGAGCATTTATACGAAAATAGTCTTGCTGCTGCGCATACTTATCAGCATCAAAAATATCGTTTAAAATGGCTGGTAATTTAAGTTTTGAATGTCGGATATTTAAAAGGGCGAGAGTGCGCTCCAAACCAAAATCGGCAACGAGTATAACAACTATAGCGACAAAGAGAAATTGCACCATGAAAAAATGATATAATAATATTGGATTCTGGCTTTAGTGGCACAAATATACAAAAATATATTTATTCGTGTTGCAATTTGTTGATAAAAATGCACAATTTTAAATGTTTTGTGCTGATAATTGTATAAATATTTACAATTTGTATAAAAACAAAAAGAAAACACAATCAATCTGTCATCATTTACATTATTTGCATGTCGTTTTTACATTTAAATTACTTATTTTACATAATAATTGTCATTAAAACATTTTCATTGCTTTCTATTTGATTTCACATGGCTATTTTTTTTAATCAAATTTCATATTTAGTTCTTCAAAACTACATTCACAACACTCCTCGTATATTAAAATTTGAAAAAAAATAGTACTTTTGTTTAAATACTTGTTTATAGTATAAAAAATAAACTGAGGAAAAGCTTCGATAAAATGAGAAGGAATAAAATTATTAAATTCATATTAATATTTTTCACGGGTTTGTCTTTTACAATAATTGCATCTTGTAAAAAACAACCCGAAAATACAATAAGAATAGGCATTTTGGATGGGCCATCGGCTGTAAGCTTTATTCAAATGATAGATAAAGAGCTTAGTGTAGATGGACGAAAAGTAGAAATAATAACGAAAAGTGAACCGCTTCAGATCCAGGCAATGATGATGAAAAATGAAGTGGATTTTGCAATTCTCCCCACAGTGATGGCTGCCAACCTTTACAACAAAGGTTTAAAATACAGGATAGTTGCATGTCCAATTTGGGGAACACTATATTTAGTCACTAACGCCAGCGATTTAAACAAAAACAATTTCTACCATCAAAAAATATCTGTTTTTGGAAAAGCTGGAACAGCTGACGTTTTACTCAGAAAATACCTGAAATCGCACAATACAGACAGCGCAAAAATTGATTATACCTATACAACAAACCATGAAGTTGCTCAGGCTTTAGAAACGAGAAATACCCAACTAGCAATCATCTCCGAACCGCTTGTCAGCAATCTGACTGCTAAAGATCCACAAATCAAAATTATTACTAAGCTCGATTGCGAAGAATATATTGATAATTTTTCCAAAGATATATTCGTGCAGACTGCTTTTGTCGTAAATAGCAAATTAACTGACAATTACCCTGAATTGGTTAGCCGTATATGTGAGTTATACTCGCAAAGTTGTAATTTCGTGAACGAACAGCCTCAAGAAGCAGCAAAGCTAATGGTTAAACATAA
>JBBIID010000339.1:3390-3897 GCA_037446675.1 Paludibacter sp. | reverse complement strand
GCAAATCGGTTGGCTTCCAATTCGCTTATCGAGGCAATAGTATATGCCGATGCGGCTGTAAAAGATTCGGCAAAGCGACTGGATGAAATCGGATTCAACGAGTTTATTCCCGATTGGAACGACGACGGAACTTCGCTTCCCGAGGAAATGGTGTTGATTACTCAAAGTTTCAGGGAAGTGGAACAGATTATGAGCACTTATGTGGGCATTGTTCGCTCTAACTTAAGATTGCAGAGAGCCATGAACCGATTGGAAACCTTGTACAAAGAGACTGAAAACCTTTTCAATAAATCGGTTGTTTCAACAGAAATTTGTGAACTGAGAAATGTAATAAGCATTGCCTATATCATTATAAAACATGCGCTTGCCCGCAAAGAAAGCCGTGGGTTGCATTATACAGTGGATTATCCTGAAAAACTGAAAAGGGATTTGTAATTTAATATGTCTGTTTCTGTGTAAATCGGAATGAAAGAATTTAAAAGCTATTCTGTAATTCGCAGAAATACT
>JBBIID010000339.1:0-3379 GCA_037446675.1 Paludibacter sp. | reverse complement strand
AACGAAAATTGTAAGATTTAAGTCTATTCTATTAATTCACAAGCAAATGAAACGTAAATTTACATTGCTTATTTTAATTTTGTGTGTCGCAGGTTTTGTTTTTGCCCAGAATTCGGCAAAAACAGATCAGCGCGCAGGTGCACAAAATACGATTATCAGGGTAGATGGAAACCAGAATAACTGGATTAAAAACGACAATGATGGTTCTGCTTCATCAAACACTCAATCGGTAGAAAGCGAAAATGTAGTTTTTACAAGTACTTCCGAAGGTATTTATATTTCGAATGTAAGTGGAACAAATAAGATAAAATTATTCGCGCTTACCGGACAATTGTTGCTTAGTGGCGATTTGGCGCAAGGACATTTCTTTATTCCGGTTCGCAAAGGCATTTATTTTCTCAGGATAAATAACAAAAGCTTCAAAGTGGTTTGTAAATAGTTGCAAGTCAAAAGTCTAAGGTCGAAAGATAACAGACAATTCCTTTGTAACTCTGAATACAATAACTTTTTTCCGTTGCATAAATTAAACTGCTTCGATTTTTTCGAAAGATAGAATTAAAATCAATCAAATTATATTTTTACATTTAACGATATGGTTAAACACATTGTATTTTTTAAATTGGCGGATAACGCCGAAGGTAAAACAAAAATTGAGCTTGCAGAGTACATTAAAGCAGAGTTGGAGAATTTGAAAAACCTGATTCCTGAAATTAAAATGATAGAAGTGGGAATTAATGTACCTAATGCTCCAAAAACGGACTACGATATTGCGTTATATTCGGAATTTGATAGTTTTGAGGCACTTGATACATATCAGGATCACCCCGAGCATTTGAAAGTAGCAGGCTTTATTGGCAAGGTGCGAACTTCACGTGCAGCTGCTGATTATACAGTTTAATTCTGTTTCGCCTTCTTTCGTTTTTTTGAATAGATACGAAGTGGCAGTTAAAAATATTTTCCGTCGAAATTTTGTTTCAAGAAATATTTCGTCTATATTTACGCCAAATTAACAAATAGTTCTAACCTTTAAATCTGAAAAATTATGTCAGTAAACAAAGTAATTTTATTGGGAAATGTGGGTAGAGATCCGGAAGTTCGCTACATTGAAAAGAATGTGGCTGTAGCAAATTTCACGTTGGCAACTACCGAAAGAGGCTATACACTGCAAAATGGAACACAGGTTCCTGAAAAAACCGAATGGCATAACATTGTTGTGTGGAGAGGATTGGCGGAACTTGCCGAAAAATATATTCGTAAAGGATCGCAATTATATATTGAAGGAAAAATCCAGACCCGTTCGTGGGAAAAAGATGGCATAAAGAGGTATACGACCGAAATTTTTGCCGACACCATTCAATTGTTAGGAAGGAAACAAGATAATACAGATGCGCCGGTAAGTGCAACTGCTTCAACAGCGGAAAAACCACAAAATCCGACTTTTGCCGAAGACGATCTTCCGTTTTGAAAATGAAATAAAAGAGGCTGTTCAATGTCTTCTTTGAACGCAAATTACGCAAATTTTCGCAAAAATAATTTTGTAAGAATAAATATATCAATTATTTATAACTTGCAAGAGTTTGTGAGGATTTGCGTAATTTGCGTTCTTTTTTGCTTTATATTATTTCAAACGTATCTGCATCTTTCCAAACAGCGAATTTCTCGCGATATTTTTGAAGTGGCTCTTTCAAAATTTCAATGGTTTGAATTGATTTTTCATTTTCAGGAAAATGGAGCAGGGGAGTGGCTTTAAAATCGAGCATTGCAGAATGTCCGTTGTAAGCGATTCCCAATCCGTCAACTCCAACTCTGTTCAATCCGCAAACATACGCTTGATTTTCAACAGCGCGAGCCTTTAATAGAATGTCCCAATCCGATATTCTTCGTTCAGGGAAATTGGCTACATAAACCAGTAAATCGTATTCGTTATTTATGTTTCGAGCCCAAACCGGAAACCGAATATCGTAGCAAACCAGAATACAAATATTAAATCCCGAGTAATTAACGATCATTTTTGTATCGCCCGGCGTGAAGTATTTGTGCTCTCCGCCCATCGAGAATAAATGTCGTTTGTCGGCAGTTCTCACTTCGCCCGTTGGGAATATGAAGAAAGCCCGATTAAATACTTTCCCGTTTTCGGAAGCGATAAAGCTGCCTGTAATGGCGAGATGATATTTTTCGGCCCAACTTTTTAGTGATTTTAGAGTCTCGCCGTCGTTACTTTCGGCTAACTCAAGCTGATCGGTGCAGAATCCTGTGGTGAACATTTCGGGCAGCACAACCAAATCGGTAGTGGCGGATAAGGCTGACAGATTTTTTTCTGTTGCTTCCAGATTCGCTTTTTTGTCAGCCCAAATGATGGTGTCCTGAATTAATGTTACCCGCATTTTTTTTTAAGAATTAATCAGATATGAAATCTGTCAGGATGTTTTGGATTAATGTTTTTATAAAATCCGCGTATTTTCTCGATATCTGCCTCTTCGTTTCCCGTAGGATAGAAAATTTCGGTGATGCCCATTTCTTTTTTCTGATAATCGATAAATGCCAACTGAATAGGCACGTTGGCTTTTAGTGCAATATGATAGAATCCCATTTTCCATTTAGGAACGCGGCTGCGAGTACCTTCAGGGGTGATAGCAACATGAAATTTCTCGTGTTTGCTAAATTCACTGGCTATGGTGTCGGTTACAGAGGAGCGTTTGCTTCGATCGACGGGAATACCGCCCATGCTTCTGAATAAGTTGCCGAGAGGGAAGAAAAACCACGATTTTTTCATTAAAAATCCGGATTTTCTGTTAATCGACCAATAGAAAAGTTTCCCGATCAGAAAATCCCAATTGCTTGTATGTGGAGCTACACAGATAACACTTTTTGGGGGCTCTTCCACCGTAACTATGGCTTTCCAACCTGTGATTTTGAAAATCCATTTGCTAAGTTGCTGCATTTAAAAAGGTTTTTAGTTTTATTCGGACGCAAAGTTACTGCTTTTTGACTAACTTTCAATTGTTGAAAACTATTTTAGCTTCAACCAAATCTAATTTGTATTTTTGTGTATTAATACGATCGCAAATAAAAACGATTCATCTCGAATGTTTATTACTTTAATTGCGATTTAAAGTGTTCAAATGGATATTTCTTTTTTAAACGAATTAAATGAAAGTCAGCGGCGTGCGGTAGAATATGTCGATGGAGCTTCGCTGGTAATTGCCGGAGCTGGATCGGGTAAAACGCGAGTGCTGACTTACAAAATAGCTTATCTGTTGGCAAAAGGGTTGCATCCTTCGTCAATATTAGCACTCACTTTCACCAATAAAGCAGCTCGCGAAATGAAAGAGCGAATTGCGACGATGGTGGGCGAAAAAACGGCACGTTATCTTTGGAT
>JBBIID010000338.1:0-3913 GCA_037446675.1 Paludibacter sp. | reverse complement strand
CAAGCTGCAAAATCTCGTGATATTACTGGTGGTCTTCCTCGTGTCACTGAGTTGTTCGAAGCAAGAAGTCCGCATGATCCAGCAATAATTTCTGAAATC
The DNA here is from genome assembly GCA_037446675.1 of Paludibacter sp. Classification (GTDB taxonomy): domain Bacteria; phylum Bacteroidota; class Bacteroidia; order Bacteroidales; family Paludibacteraceae; genus Paludibacter. Next base: position 3,814 of record JBBIID010000338.1, on the reverse strand, counting down.
GAAGGTGTTGTTAAATTCGGAGCTAGAAAAAAAGGTTCGCGTGAAATTATAATCGAATCGCTAGATAAAGTTGACCAAAAAGTTTATCAAGTGCCTTATGGTAAACATATACTTGTTCAGGAAGGTGATGAAATTCCTGCTGGTGAAAAAATTACTGATGGACCGACAGATCCACATGATATTCTTAAGATTAAAGGACCTAATGCTGTTCAGGAATATCTTGTAAATGAAATACAGGATGTTTATCGATTGCAAGGTGTTAGAATTAATGATAAACACATTGAAGTTATTGTTAAACAGATGTTGCAAAAACTTCAGATTATTAGCTCAGGCGATACTCAATTTATCGAAGAGGAATATGTTGATAGGCATAAAGTTGTAGAAGAAAATGAAAAAATAAAAAATATGGTTTATATTCTTGATCCAGGTCAGTCAAAACTTAGTGCTAAGCAGGTAGTTTCAAAAAATAAAGTACGTGAGATAAATGCTGAACTTGCAAAGAAGAATAAAAAATTGATTGAATTCAGAGATGCACAACCAGCAACTTTTAATAATGTTTTGTTAGGAATTACTCAGGCAGCATTGTCAACAGAAAGCTTCATTTCCGCTGCTTCTTTCCAGGAAACAACTAAAGTTCTTACAAATGCGGCAATTGAAGCAAAAGTTGATTATCTGCATGGATTAAAAGAAAATGTTGTTATGGGACATTTAATCCCAGCTGGTACAGGATTAAAAAAATATGATAATATTATTTTAGATAACGAATTAGAAGAAGCTGAAAACGCTGTTACTGAAAATTCTGAACTCGTAAAAGAAGTTTAATCGTACAAAAAAGAGTTTTTTTGTATTATCAAACTTGACAAAAAATAATTAAAATTCTATATTGAAAGTCTGAATTTTTAAAGATATTTAAAAAATTTTGGAGGATATTAGTGCCAACAATTAATCAGTTGGTTAGAAAAGGACGACAAGTTGTCGTTTCAAAAAACAAAGCGCCTGCACTTGATGCTTGCCCGCAAAAGCGTGGTGTTTGTACAAGAGTTTACACAACAACACCTAAAAAACCGAATTCAGCGCTTAGAAAAGTAGCTCGTGTTCGTCTATCGAATGGTATCGAAGTAACTGCTTACATCCCTGGTGAAGGACATAATTTACAAGAGCATTCGATTGTTTTAATCCGTGGTGGAAGAGTGAAAGATCTTCCAGGCGTTCGTTATCACATTATTCGTGGTACATTAGATACAAGTGGTGTTGAAGATAGAAAGAAAGCCAGATCAAAATATGGCGCTAAAAAACCAAAAAAATAAGAATTGAAATATGAGAAAGAAAAGAGCCGAAAAAAGGTATATTAAACCAGATCCAAAATATAATGATGTAATTGTTGCAAAATTTGTTAACAATCTGATGTGGAGTGGTAAAAAATCAACCATGCGTAGGGTAGTTTATGAATGTTTTGATATAATTGAACAAAGAACCAAGAAACCTGCGCTTGAAGTATTTAAAAAAGCATTAACAAATGTTCAACCGTTGGTAGAAGTTAGAAGTCGTCGTGTTGGCGGTGCAACATATCAGGTTCCTATGGAAGTTCGCTCTGAAAGACGTATTGCTTTAGGCATTCGTTGGTTAAAACTTTATGCCAGAGATAGAAAAGATAAATCTATGGCTTTGAAGTTGGCTGCTGAAATTATCGCTGCTTCAAATAATGAAGGCAATGCAGTTAAGAAAAAAGAAGATACACATAGAATGGCTGAAGCTAATAAAGCTTTTGCGCACTTTAAATAGGATGGTTAGTTGAGTCAAATTAAAGTAGAAATATCGAAAGTTAGAAATATTGGCATCATGGCTCACATTGATGCTGGCAAAACGACTACAACTGAACGCATTCTTTTTTATACCGGTAAACTTCATAGAATGGGCGAAGTCCATGATGGTGCTGCCACAATGGACTGGATGGAGCAGGAAAAAGAAAGAGGCATTACAATTACTTCGGCAGCGACTACTTGTTTTTGGAATAATTGCAAAATTAATATTATTGATACGCCTGGACATGTTGATTTTACAGTTGAGGTTGAAAGATCTCTAAGAGTTTTGGATGGAGCTATAGCTCTATTTTGTGCTGTTGGTGGAGTGGAACCGCAGTCTGAAACTGTTTGGCGTCAGGCTGATAAATACAGAGTTCCTAGAATAGCTTTTGTTAACAAAATGGATAGAATAGGTGCGGATTATTTTAATGCGATTCAGATGATGAAGGAACGACTCGCTGCCAATGCAGTCCCAATTTCATTGAAGGGGACATGTTCACTGGTGTGATTGATTTGATCTCAATGAAAGCACGAATTTATAATGAAGACCCTACTGGTGCAGAATTTCAGGATATTGATATACCAAAAGATTTGATTTCGTATGCTCGAAAATATCGTACAATAATGTTGGAAGCTATTAGTGAAATAGATGATACTTTGTTGGAAAAATATTTGGATGGAATTGATATATCGGAAGATGAGCTAAAAAGTGCAATCAGAAAAGCTACGATTCAGTTGAAGATCACACCTGTTATGTGCGGTTCTTCTTTTAAAAACAAAGGTGTTCAAAAACTACTCGATTCAGTTGTTGATTTCTTGCCTTCTCCTATTGATTCTGGAAATTTAATCGCTCATCATCCATATAAAAATGATATGGTTGAGCGAAGAATAGATGAAAAAGAAAAGTTTACTGCTCTTGCATTTAAAATAATGACAGACCCTTATGTTGGTAAATTAACTTATGTAAGAGTTTATTCTGGTACTCTGGAATCAGGATCTTATATTTACAATTCAATCTCTGAAAAGAAAGAAAGAGTTGGAAGAATTTTATTAATGCATGCTAATCGCCGTGAAGATATTGACGTTGTACGTGCCGGTGATATTGCTGCAATTGTAGGATTGAAACATACACACACAGGTGATACACTTTGTTCAGAAAATGATCCGATAATTTTGGAAAAAATGGCATTCCCTGAACCGGTTATTCAGATTGCAATTGAACCAAAAACAAAAGCTGATCAGGACAAATTATCAGATGCATTGATGAAACTGCAGGATGAAGATCCTACTTTTAAGGTTAAAGTCGATGAAGAAACTGGTCAGACGTTAATTTCCGGAATGGGAGAACTCCATTTGGAAATATTAGTTGATAGAATGAAACGTGAATTCAAGGTTGAAGCTAATATTGGTAAGCCACAGGTTGCATATCGTGAGACAATTACTAAATCTGTTCAGGCTGAAGGTAAGTTTGTTAAGCAGTCTGGTGGTCGTGGTAAATATGGTCATGTTTGGCTTGAGATTTCACCAAATGAACCTGGAAAAGGTTATGAATTTGAAAATGCGATTGTTGGTGGAGTAGTTCCAAAAGAATATATTACGCCAGTCTCTAATGGTGTTCAGGAAGCAATGAGAAATGGTGTATTGGCTGGTTTTCAGGTTGTAGATGTTAAAGTAAAACTTTTTGATGGTTCCTATCACGAAGTTGATTCTGATGAAATTTCTTTTAAGGTTGCTGGTTCAATAGCTTTCAAAGAAGGTGCACGTAAAGCAGACCCTGTTATTCTTGAACCAATTATGAGTATTGAAATTATAACTCCTGAAGAATACATGGGTGATGTAATGGGAGATTTAAACTCTAGAAGAGGAAAAATTGAAGGATTTACTGCTCGCAGAGATGCTCAGGTTATAAGAGGTTCAGTACCACTTGCTGAAATGTTTGGTTATGCTACTACACTTAGATCGATGACACAAGGAAGAGCAATTTATACAATGCAGTTTTCAAAATATAGTCA
>JBBIID010000337.1:0-3915 GCA_037446675.1 Paludibacter sp. | reverse complement strand
TGCTAAGCAGGTTGTAAAACTAAATGATTCTTTTTCTGTGGTAGTTCCGCTACTTTCAAATCCTCTTTTGAGTATTCTCCATGAAGTTCCATTGTCAGAGTACCAAATGTCAAACTTACTTTTTCTGCTATCGCCACTATAAAAAGCTATCTTGACACCCGATATGGACATCTGCTCATCACCGAAGCAGAATTCTATATATTCGCCCTTGCCATCGGCCGACCAACGTGTGTTTAAATTACCATCCAACACATTCTCGGCGCTGTTTCCGTCATTACCCGATGCCAATACCGGCACACAAACTGATCTTCCCAAACGTTTTTGCAATTGATCGTAATATAGCGAAGCCGGTTCTAATGTCGATCCCATACCAATTCCTTCGACAAAATCTTCTGGAGATGAATCAACAGTGCCATATTGACTGGACATTACAAGAGGAGTAGTTTTTACTCCGGTTCCTTTTCCTTTAGTTCCAATTACATAGCCATATTTGTATTGACGTGAGTCAATAACATAATTGAATCCGTTTTTGTATGAAATTCCGTTTGTGTTCCAGAATACGGTTTGTACCGATGTGTACCCATGATAATTTCCAGGCGTTCCACCATAAGGTCGTACATTGCTTTCAATGTAATCGCCATCCAACCCTTGACAATCAATAAGATTAGCCATACTCAAATACATGTGGAAATCACTTCCGTATTTTGGTCCGTCGCCAGAGTAATAATTATAAATCACATTGCCACTTGCGTATGCATACTTAAATGAATAGGCATGTCGGGGACTCAACGAACGGCAGTTACTGATAAGGCATTCTTGAGAACAGAGATTAAGTCCATATCCATTTCCACCTCCACCTTCGTATTGAGGGTAGCTGAATTCGCAATGGTCAATTGTTAGGTTTCGGCACTTATTCATATCCAAGCCATTGGAACTCATGTGGATCTGAACTGGGTTTTCCGCTTGGTAGGAAGATACATTTCGTGCCCATGAATTTACGCAATAAGAGAAGCCAATCAAAAAAGCTGAATGCACCTGATAGCCTCCATTTGCTGAGCTGGCATTATAATCTTCTTCTCCCCAGCCAATGGTTGCCGGATTCATTTTGTTTCCAAGTGAAAAATCCTCTAGTCCTACATTGTTAATTTTCGGGGTGACTTTATAAACGCGCGCATTGTCGCGGGTTTTCATGTAGTAACGTGTTGGTATATCTATGGTAATTGTCCGGTTAGTTGGATTTATATTGGTTATCTGGCGATAGAAAGTTGTTCCCATAGTTGTTCCCATAGACCCATCTGAAGACCAGAATCCGCCCATGCTGTGCTCGGCAATCCATTCGGTGCTTCTGTTTGAACGAATAATAACCCAGTCTCCAACCTTTAACGATCCGATATCGCGTAAAAAAATGGTTTGTGTTGGTGTTTCGGGTATGTCTCTCACTACCTCATAAGTGTTACCATCTTCGGCCTGATCCCAGTTTCCTCCCGATGACGGGCCTACATTGATAATTTTCTTTCCTCTCATGTTTTCTTCGTAACAGCGGATAAAAGTTTTATCTTTTCCAGCTCCACGCAGTATTACATTGCTATAATTGATTGAAATAGCGTTTGAAGATCCACCCTGTGGTTTTACTTTGTAAGTTCCTTCTGGAAGAAAAACGATACCTCCTCCGGACTGACCTACAAAATTTATGGCTTGTTGTATTGCTGATGTAACATCATTTGCTCCTGTATTGTCAGCATTATAGGGTGCATCAGTTACACTTACATATTTAGATCCTACAGTTTCTGGAATGTCAGCTTCACCTTTCATATAACCGGCATACGAGTAATCATGTAAAAATCGTCCTTGTTCATCGGTATAACCTGGAGTCCAGTTGGCTGGGTACAAAGTGCTTCTCCAAGCGTATGAATTTTCAGAAAAAAATAAGCCTATGGCTAAAAATAAGAGTAGAATATTGTTCGTAAATTTCATAATAATTTAAGATTATAACTGTGATTACCGTCTGCGGACACCTTATTGTATTTTCGAGGTCAAAAATAAGATATAATTGTAGTAATGCTTCTGAAAGGCAGCTTTAAAGTGGATATTATTTGTGTTAATATGTTTTATGTGTCTGTTTTATAAATAATTGTGTGACGGCAAATAACTTAAAAAAGTAGATTGATTGTGTATGGAAGTTAATAAAAGTGAGCAAGAATCTAAGGTGTTAGACGAAATATATTCGCCAGATCTATTCTGTTCATACTTTTTTGTAAAAGTTTTTGCGAAGATTTTGTTGTTCTGAATATCTGGATGCAAAAACGGTTTTGCTTTATAAAGCAAAACCGTTTTTCTTAAATTATAGAATTAATTTTATTCTTCCTCCTCAATGACATCTTCCATGCTCGATTCAATTTCGAAAACAGAAAGCTGGCGACGGAAAATCTCGTCGAGCGAAATTTGGAATGTTTCGGTATGAGCTATTCCGGCAATCAACGTAAGGCGTTCCAAAATAATATGAAGCAAATGGCGATTGTCTTTTGCATAAATTTTCACAAACATTGAGTATTTCCCGGTAGCATAATGACATTCCACTACTTCCGGAATCAACTTTAAATCTTCCACTACGGCGTTGAACATTTTGATGTCGCTTAACGTGATTCCAATGTAGGCACAGGTCTGGAATCCAACTTTGTATGTGTCTACTACGAATTCTGAACCTTTTATGATTCCGGTATTTCTCAGTTTCTGAATGCGCTGGTGAATGGCAGCTCCTGAAACATTACATTCGCGAGCTACTTCTAAAAATGGGATACGAGCGTCTTGAGAAATCAACTGAAGAATCTTTTTGTCTAATCTGTCAATTTGATGTTGTGCCATAGTATTTATGTATGGTAGTTAGTATGCTGGTAATAATTTTTTATAAAACCTATGCAAATATATTTAATATATTTTTATTTCAGTGCAAAAATCGAATAATTTGATAGTGAAATTTGTAAAATTATTCAATTTAACGATATTTTCCTTCGGTGCTGTCTTTCAAAATGCTTAAATAACTTTGGTAACGTGAGGTACTTATCCAATGATTTTCGACGGCCGGGAGGACAGCGCAACCGGGTTCGTGAATGTGAGTACAGTTGGCAAATTTACAAGATGCCGAAAACTTGAATATCTCTTTGAAATAATGTCCGATCTCTGTTTTTTCCATATCAAAAGTGCCGAACCCTTTAATTCCGGGGGTGTCGATTATTCGCCCGCCTGCTGGCAATTCAAACATTTCCGAAAATGTGGTGGTATGCATTCCTTTGTTGTGGTACGAAGATATTTCGGCGGTTTTAGCTAGCGATTCGGGTGCAATAGCATTGATAAGTGTCGATTTGCCTACGCCTGAATTTCCCGAAAACAAGGTTGTTTTCCCAATCAGAAAGGTTTCCAATTCTTCGATATTTTCAGCATTTAAAGCCGATATTTTAAATACCGGATATTGCAATGATTCGTAAAGAGCCATCAGTCCATTCAGATATTCGGTTTCTTCTTCGGAATATCGGTCTATTTTGTTAAAAACAATACACGTAGGAACTCGATAAGCTTCCGCCGTTGCCAAAAAACGATCGATAAAAATAGTAGAAGTCTCCGGATAATTGATCGTTACAATCAGAGCAACTAAATCCAGATTTGCGGCCAGAATATGCGATTGTTTCGAAAGGTTGGACGAACGGCGAACAATATAGTTTTTCCGGTCGCAAATTGTGTGAATCAAAGCCGTGCCTTCGTTGTTCATCTCGAATTCAACAAAATCACCCACGGCAATGGGATTCGTGCTACGAATTTCCTGTAAACGAAATTGTCCTTTGATTTTGCAATCAATCAATGCTCCGTTATCCGTTTTTACCTGATACCAGCTTCCTGTATTTTTAACGACTAATCCTTTCA
>JBBIID010000336.1:0-3935 GCA_037446675.1 Paludibacter sp. | reverse complement strand
CTATCTGGGCGGAAGTTGATTATTTACCGGGAACTCATGGTTCTGCTATTTTTACACGTGGTGAAACTCAATCGTTGACCACTGTAACTCTCGGAACAAAAATGGATGAAAAACTGGTTGATGAAGCTTTGATCCGCGGTAAAGAACGTTTCATGTTACACTACAATTTTCCTCCTTTCTCAACCGGTGAAGCTCGCGCTTCTCGTGGTGTTGGTCGTCGTGAAGTTGGACACGGTAACTTGGCTATGCGTGCCTTGAAAAATATGATCCCTGAAAATTATCCATACGTTGTTCGTGTTGTTTCCGACATTTTGGAATCGAACGGTTCTTCGTCAATGGCAACAGTTTGCGCCGGAACTTTAGCGTTAATGGATGCCGGTGTTCAAATCAAAAAACCGGTTTCAGGTATCGCAATGGGATTAATTTCTGAAAATAAAGGAAAAAACTTCGCTGTTCTTTCTGATATTTTGGGAGATGAGGACCACCTTGGAGATATGGACTTCAAAGTTACCGGAACAAAAGACGGAATCACCGCTACACAAATGGATATCAAAGTTGATGGACTTTCGTATGAAATTTTGGAAACAGCATTGAATCAGGCAAGAGACGGTCGTATGCACATTCTTGGTAAAATTCAGGAAACCATTACAACTCCTCGCGAAGATTTGAAACCAAATGCCCCTCGCATCGTAGTGATGTTCATTCCGAAAGAAATGATTGGTGCAATTATCGGTCCTGGTGGAAAAATCATTCAAAATATGCAGGCTGAAACAGGAGCAGTGATTACCATTGAAGAAGTTGGAGATCAGGGACGTGTGGAAATTGCAGCCAATAATAAAGCTGCTATTGATGCTGCTATTGCAAAAATTAAAGGTATCGTAGCTATTCCTGAAATTGGAGAAACTTATCCTTCGAAAGTAAAATCTGTAATGCCTTATGGAGCGTTCGTTGAATTTTTACCTGGAAAAGAAGGATTGTTGCACATTTCCGAAATTGACTGGAAACGCATTGAAACAATGGATCAATCGGGAATTAAAGAAGGTGATATGATTGACGTAAAATTGTTGGATGTCGATCCTAAAACTGGTAAGTTCAAACTTTCACGTAAAGCTCTGCTGCCTCGTCCTCCGAAAGAAGAAAAGCCAAAAGCTGAATAAAACACTTTCAAATATGACAATAGCGCTGCATCTTTTCAGAATTTGCAGCGTTATTTTTTTTGTTTACAAACCTGAATCTAACATAGTTGAAAAAATTATTTCAATAATTAAACCGAAACAGTTATATATAATCAAAACGAGCGAGCAATGGATAGAATAAACATCAATTCATCCATTTTTTATAAAATTATTTAAAAACATTTTACCTGTGAATTCTACAAAAAATATTCTTAAAATAACATACCCCATCGTCCTGACACTTATTGCTCAGAACATAATAAATGTGACAGATACCGCTTTTTTGGGACGTGTAAGTGAAATTGCACTGGGAGCATCTGCCATTGCAGGAGTTTTTTATTTTGCCGTTTACATGGTTGGCTTCGGATTTAGTCAAGGTGTGCAAATATTGATTGGTCGACGAAATGGAGAAGAAAATTACAACCAAATTGGGCCAATATTCAACAACGGGCTAATCTTTAATCTGTTGCTATCAACGATTATATTTATAGCAACAATTTTGTGGGCTCCACATTTGATGAAATTTTTGGTCAGTTCGGAGAAGATATATACCGCTTCTCTTGAATATCTCGATTGGAGAATTTATGGCTATTTCTTTGTTTATCTCACTGTGATTTTCAGAGCTCTTTATGTCGGAATTACTGACACAAAAATCCTGACAACTTCGTCAATTATTACGGCATTAGTCAATATTATTCTCGATTATGTTCTGATTTTTGGTAAATTCGGCTTCCCTGAACTTGGAATCGCCGGAGCAGCCATTGCCTCAGTCATTGCCGAAGCAGCAGCATTGGTTTATCTGATATTCCACACTTTTGTGTTTACCGATATAAAGAAGTATGGTTTATTCCAACGACTAAAAATAGAAATAAGCACAATCAGTCAAATTTTGAATTTATCCATATTCATTATGTTTCAATTCTTTATTTCAATTTCCACCTGGTTTTTGTTCTTCATTTTTATCGAACGAATGGGCGAACGACCTTTGGCTGTTACCAATATCGGACGAAGCATGTATATATTGCTAATGATTCCGGCGAATGCTCTTGCTACAACTGCCAGTACTTTGGTAAGCAATATTATTGGTGCAGGACAAAAATCGGAGGTCTTAAAGACAGTTAACAAAATCACTTTGATAGCCTTAATATCTGTCGCTCCGTTTATTATATTCTCGTTAATTTTCCCAGAACTATTTGCCAAAATTTACACCGACGATCCGGCGCTTATGCTGGCATCGATTCCCGTAATCAGAGTTGTTTCGGTAGCTGTTGCATTTTTTGCTGCGGGTTGCGTTATTGTCAGCGGGGTTTCAGGTACCGGAAGTACAAAAATTGCATTTTACATGGAAGTAGTGACTTTATTTTTCTATATAAGTTATGTTTATATCACAGCTATTGTTGTTCCACAGCCTGTTGCCATTGTTTGGATGTCGGAATTTGTTTATTGGACATTAATTGGCCTATTGGGATATTTGTTCTTGCTAAAAGGAAATTGGCGAGAGAAAGAAATTTAATGTATATATAGTTAAATATTCATAGAAAAACAGTACTTTTAAACTTCAATTTAAACTTACATTCTGACTTTTTCAAATCGTACAACAACACATTTATTATATACATGAAAAAAATTCTGCTTAGCGCGGCCATAACAATGCTTGTTCAAATTTTTGCATTCGCTCAGGCTAAAACATCAACTGACTATACCAAATTTGTAAATCCATTTATCGGAACAGGTTCTGTGGATAGTTTGAGTCTGTCAGGAAGTAATTTTCCCGGTGCTTGCGTTCCATTTGGACTGGTACAACTAAGTCCTGACACTCGCGAATATCCTGATGATCCTTGCAGCGGTTACGATTACAAGGACGAAACTATTGTTGGGTTTAGTCATACGCATTTAAGCGGAACAGGCTGTCCCGATTTATACGATTTTCTATTTATGCCCGCTGGTGGCAAAGTGGTTTGGAATGCCGGAAGCGACGATGGAAAAATCAAAGGATTCAGATCAAAATTCAGTCATCAGAACGAGAAAGCAATTCCGGGTTATTACAGTGTACTACTCGATGATTACAATATTAAAACAGAGCTTACGGCAACCGAACATTGCGGAATGCACCGTTATACTTTTAACGACAACAATCCGTACCACCTGATAATTGACCTGGAACATTCATTAGTAAAGAACAGTCCCTATCGTTCTGTAAAAATCATTAGTGCTCAGGTTCGTGTGGTCGACAATAAAACCATTGAAGGATATCGCATTATTTCGGGCTGGGCAAAACTCCGCAAAGTTTATTTTCGAGCTGAGTTTTCACGTCCATTCAATTCTACAGTTAGTAAAGCCGGCTCTTTGGAGTTTCCGAATAACACTGTTACGAATAGCGCTGATTTAAAAATTGCTCTTCATTTTACAGAAAATAATCTTGAACCTTTGTTGGTAAAAGTGGGAATTTCGTCGGTTTCGGCACAAGGTGCAGCCGATAATTTGAAGTCAGAAATGCCTGATTTCGGTTTCGATCAAATAGCCGAAACCGCAAATAAGACATGGAATAAAGAACTTTCTTGTATTGACGTAGCAGGAACCGATAAGCAAAAAACAATCTTTTACACAGGATTATACCATTTGTTTATTCAACCAAACAATATTGCCGATGTTTCAGGAAATTACCTACGCACAGACAATAGCTTTGCAAAAGCTCCGGACAACAAACATTACAGCACGTTCTCACTTTGGGATACTTACAGGGCAGCCCATCCGCTTTAT
>JBBIID010000335.1:0-3405 GCA_037446675.1 Paludibacter sp. | reverse complement strand
CCGGCGCTAAAGTGATCATCTTATAATCTCCATGTCCGCCACCTTTTACAGTTTGAAAGTAATCGGCCTGACTTGGTTGAATAGTTCCCAATCCGGGTCCGCCACGCATCACATTTACAATTACGCAGGGAAGTTCGGCTCCGGCAAGATAGGAAATTCCTTCCTGCATCAAACTTACTCCCGGACTCGACGAACTGGTCATCGATTTTTTACCGCAACTGGCGGCTCCATATACCATATTAATGGATGATGTTTCACTTTCAGCCTGTAGAACCACCATGCCTGTTGTATTCCATGGTTCGAGTTCCATTAGGGTTTCCATTATTTCGGACTGTGGGGTGATTGGGTAGCCGAAATATCCATCGCAACCGCAACGTACCGCTGCATGTGCTATGGCTTCGTTCCCTTTCATTAGTCTTACTTCTTCCATATCATGTGTTTTTGAATCGTTCATTTTTTCGTTTCTTTTTCTTTTAATAGAAAGTTTAATAAGATTAAACTCTTACTTTATAAACCGTTATACAAGCGTCAGGACAAACATACGCACAAGCTGCACAACCCACACAATCGTCAGGGTTTACCATGGTACTGTAATTATATCCTTTGGAATTAGCTTCTTTGTTTAACGATAAGACTTGGGAAGGACAAGCTACTACACATAAATTGCAACCTTTACAACGTTCGACGTTGACAACAACTGCTCCTTTGATTTTTGCCATTTTATTGTTTTTTTGAGACAGACAAATATAGCTAAAAATGAGGGAATAGATCCGCATTTTTACTTTTTTTAAAAGTTCAATCTGTCTGGTTTTAAATTCAAATTAGATATTTGTTTTTAGTGTCTGTTTTAGTGTTTTTTATGTTGATAAGTTTAAATTTTCATCTGCAAAGAAACAATATCACTGCTTCATACTAAAATGTAGGGGATATTACCTGATTAAAAGGGATTAAAACAAAATATCCGGGACAAATCTTTGAATAATGGGGCGAAATTGTTCTATTGTAATGTCTAAAATATTAATGAGATTATGTATTTTCTTACTTATTGAAAGGATGTTTACTGATATATGCGTTGTAAAATCTCTTGTCGCCTGTTACTTCTTTGCCTATCCAATCGGGTTTTTCAATTTCTGTTTCCTCGCTTTCAATCTCCAGTTCCGCAAAAACCAATCCTTCATTTTCGCCATGAAACTCATCAACTTCGAAAGTTTGATTTTCGTACACTACTTCGTAGCGGGTTTTATCAATAAGTCCCGGGCGGCACAGCAGCAAAAGCTCTTTTGCTTCATTCACAGGAATTTCCTTTTCCCATTCGTATCGGCTCATGCCGGTTTCATTGGTTTTCCCTTTAATAGTAATAAACCCTTTGTCGCCTTTTATTCGAATGCGCACATTTTGTCCGGCACCAGAGTTGATATATCCCTGAGTAATTCGGACACTTTTTGAAGCAAGGTGTTTGAATTCGCCTATTACTAAAAATTTTCGTTCAATTTCTTGTGGCATATTGTGTTGAATAAGTGATGTTTATGTCTGTTAAAAAAATTATCGATTACAGATGCTTTTGTACGGACAATATTGGCAAACCTTATGATTTTCAGTTTGAACAAACGGAATGGCAGCATCGAAAATTTCTTCCAAACAAAACGTTAGTTGATTTTTGAATTCATCTTTATAATCGGAATAATTTATCACTTTTTCTTTCTTTTCCTTGTTTGTCAATTCCGTATCAAAATCATCTTTAAATACGTCCCGTAAATAATAAATTCCAGGTGTCGTATTGCTCGTGTTGTTTTTTTCTTCGTATAATTCGCAGTACAAGAAAGTCTGCAAAACGAATTTTGGTCTGTTTTCTTTGTTGTGTTCAAAAACCTCTTCTAAGTTTTTAAAATCGAGTTTTCCTGTTCCTGTTTTATAGTCGATAATTCGTAAACGACCTTCTTTTTCATCAATTCGGTCGATAAATCCTTTCAGGTTTACGCTCGTTTTCCCTTCGTTGATTGGAAGTTGAACAGTATAACGCTCTTCGGAACCAATATAGCGAAAAGGAGCATGATTTTTATCTATTTTTAAAACCTGAAGAATGTATTTTCTCAATACGCTGGCGATAAGCAGATTATTTCCTTCGAGCGGAACAATGGTGTCGTTTTTCTTTTTAAAATATTCCTTGCTAAAAGCTTTTGTTATTTCGGTGTCAATAAGCAATGTGTTCTTTATTAATGATTCAAGTTCGTCCGGTTGAATCATTTTTCCTTTGTAAGGCAAATATAAATTTTCCATTACTTTATGGAAAATTGTCCCAAACATGTTCGATTCCACCGTTTCCAACACTTCGTCAGCTTGTTCCACAGCTTCCACCTTGGTGAGGTAAAACTGAAGCGGACAATCGATATAAGTGTTTATCGAACTTGCCGAAAGTGAAATGCTTCGATCGCCAACTGTTGTAAAGCGGCTTAATTTTTCCATAACAGCAGGTGTTTTTTCTACCTGAATGGATTGTCCGTTTTTGAATCCGATATCGAACGAAACGATTTTCTTGTTTGCAGTTATTCCGTAATGGTAATAAAGTTGATGCATAAATCGGCTCACTTCTCCGGTTTGTATTCCTTCGGTTCGCGAGTCGTAAAGGAAAAACACACGCTTTGCATGGTGGATCAATCTGTAAAAATTGTAGGCTGTAATAGCATCCTGATGTTCAGTTGTGGGCAAATCAAAGCCTTTTCTCAAATTGTATGGAATAAAGCTGTTCGAAGTTGCTTTTTGCGGGAAAATACCTTCGTTGAAACTGGTGATAATCAGATTTTCAAAGTCAATTCCGCGGGTTTCCAGCACTCCCATAACCTGCAATCCGGCGAGCGGTTCGCCAACAAACGGAATGGTGATACCTGCCGTAATTTGACGAATGAGGCGCATAAGCGTATCAAGACTAATGTCGGTATTTTGAGCTTTCGACTCCACAATGTCCGACATGCGGTTGATCGTTACAAAGTATTGATAAATGAAATCACATTCCAACCGGTAATCGTGCGTCTCGTCGGTTGCTTGTTGCCAGCCGTTTTGGAGACTTTTTAGAATTCCAAGCAAATATTTCAGAAATGCGTTTGTGGAGGTTTGCTGAGTGAAAATTGCAGATAGTAAGTCGTTTTTATTCAACTCGGCAGCTTCGATATTTTCGGCCATTTCTCGGCTTATCCGCTTCACTTCAATTTCGCAGAGCAGTGCAATGTATTGATGATTGAGAATGTTTGAAACGGTTTGATGATAAAACGAAACTTTCTCTCCGGAAATTCTTATTCTGCGTTGTAATTCGAAAATATGTTCAATTAAACCCGACACGGGAGTGGATTTCAATGGAAATCCCATTGTGACATTGATTTTCCCGATTTGCGACGGAATAGAGTGCAACAA
>JBBIID010000334.1:0-3949 GCA_037446675.1 Paludibacter sp. | reverse complement strand
CTATGACAATTCATTTTCAATTATGTCGGTCATGACATTTTTTATATCCAGCCCGGCAGCAGCTACTTGTTGTGGAATGAAACTGGTCGCTGTCATTCCCGGAGTCGTATTTACCTCCAGCAAATTAATAACGTCGCCTTCAGAAATAATATAATCGATACGCACAATTCCTTTGCAGTCGAGAATGTCATAAATTGCGGAAGTTAGTTTCTGCACTCTCTCGGTCAATGAATCGCTGATACGAGCCGGAGTAATTTCCTGCACCTGACCTTTGTATTTTGCATCGTAATCGAAGAATTCATTTTCGCTCACCACTTCGGTTATAGGTAACACCTGCGACTTACTTTTGGTTTTGTAAATCCCGCAGGTAATTTCCGTTCCGGCCATAAAAGCCTCGATCATCACTTCGTCGCCTTCGGAAAAAGCAAGCGCAATGGCCGGTTGAAGTTGTTCTACCTTTTTTACTTTGGTCACACCAAAACTACTGCCACCCACATTCGGTTTTACAAAACAAGGGAATCCGATTTGGTTCGCAACATCTTCATCCGAAACCGATTGTCCTTTTCTCAAAACCAACGATTCCGACACTTTTACGCCAAAGCCTTTCAGGTACTGATTACAGGTAAACTTATTAAAGGTCAGCGCAGCAGCCAACACACCGCAACAGGAATATGGCATTCCTATTAAATCGAAATAACCCTGAAGAATCCCATTTTCGCCCGGAGTTCCGTGGATGGTGATGTATGCAAAATCGAAAATAGTTTTTTCACCATTGCGTACAAAGCTAAAATCGTTTTTATCAATGGTTATTTTTTCTGTTTCGGACCATTCAACCTGCCAGGTTTTTCCTACAATGGTAACAATGAAAACATTATAACGCTCTTTATCCATAAACGAATAAAGTCCGGCCGCACTTTTAAGCGATACGACTACTTCCGACGAATCTCCACCTGCAACGATGGCAATATTTTTTTTCATAAGACCCCAGCCCCAAAAAGGAGTTTGAAATTGTAAATGATTAATTGTTAATTAAATACCAGACTGTTATATCAAAAATAAAAACTCTTATTCCATCAACGGATTATGAGTCTTACTCCATATTCTTCACGTAATTCCTCCATTTTTCAATCAGTTCCCGCATGTCTGTCGGTAATTCGCTATCGAAGTGCATATATTCCCCGGTACGCGGATGAACGAATCCAAGCGTTTTTGCATGGAGCGCCTGACGAGGACAAACAAAAAAGCAGTTTTTTATAAATGCCTTGTACATGGCGGTATTTGTCCCTTTCAGGATAAGATGCCCACCATAACGTTCATCGTTGAATAAGGTATGCCCGATATGCTTCATATGCACACGAATTTGATGCGTACGACCTGTTTCCAGTCTGCATTCCACCAACGTTACATAAGCCAAACGTTCCAACACCTTATAATGTGTCACCGCATGTTTTGCAAAAGGATTTTCACCTTCAGGGAAAACGGTAAACTGAAGTCGGTCTCTCGGATCACGTGCCAAAGCGCCAATGATTGTTCCTTCATCTTCTTTCACATTTCCCCAAACCAACGCCTGATAACGTCGATGAGTCGTTTTATCGAAAAACTGTTTTCCTAAATGTGCTTTGGCAAATTCGGTTTTGGCCACCAGAATCAACCCCGAAGTATCTTTGTCGATACGATGCACCAACCCGATACGCGAATCGTTCGGATCAAACTCAGGATGATCTTTCATGTGCCAGGCAATGGCGTTGAGCAAAGTGCCATCAAAATTTCCAAATCCGGGATGAACAACCAAACCGGGTTGCTTATTTACAAGAATAATATCATCATCCTCATAAACAATTTCAATCGGTATGTCTTGTGGAATAATTTGAAATTCGTTGGGCGGATAATCCAGTACAATAGTAATTACATCCAACGGTTTGGCACGGTAATTCGATTTTACCGCTTTGCCATTTACCAAAATGTTTCCAGAATCGGCGGCCTCCTGAATTCTGTTGCGCGAAGTGTTCGACATGCAGTTGACAAGGTATTTGTCAACCCGGGTTATCGCCTGGCCTTTATCCACCACAAAACGGAAATGCTCGAAAAGCTTATGCCCTTCTTCGGTTCCGTTCAGTTCATCGTCTTCAATTTCCTCTATTTCGTCAAAATAATCTTCTCTCACACTAATCTGATTTGGTGTTTTTTAGAAAAATTGTTCGTCTGAATTTTCTTGTACATTATCTTCTTCAAAGGTTTCATTCATACGCGATTTATCTTTCGACAGGTAAATATCGATACGGCTTCCGGTAGGTAACGAACTTCCCGCAGAAGGGCGCTGGCGATAGATAATATATTCATCTTCGTCGCCCGAAGGAGTTTCGTCGTACAATACGGCTCCAACCACAAAGGAAGATGAAAGAATTTCCTGACGTGCCTCCTCCAGGCCAAGTCCTTTTATAGAAGGAACCTCAGCACTGCTGCTTCCCAATCCGCTTCCTACTACCAAAACAACCAAGCTTCCTTCAGGAAGCCTTGTTCCTGAAGTTATGCTTCGTCCCCGGTACTTAACATCAATAACCAAATCTTTATATTCCGAAGGCGTGTATTCAACATTAGAAACATTTAATCCAATTGACTTCAACATAGCATCTGCCTGACGATACGACACATCGTTTACATCAGGTAACGGAACCTGACGAATCTGGCGAGAATTAATGATAAGATATACCGGACGATTCCGTTTAATGGTGGAATTTGCCGGCGGAATTTGCTCGATAATGGTTCCCAGTTTTTTATCGCGCACGTATACCGAATCGATCACTTGTGGAAATAAACCTTGTTTAGCCAGCATTACTTCCGCTTCTTCCACATACGAACCCTTCAGGTCGGGAATAATTTCGGCTTCGCCATGATGTGTGTAATAATCCACACCAATGAGAGCAGCCCACGCTAAAACAACAAATATAGAAATAGCAATCAGTACATTTCTAAGTACCAATCCGCCAAATGTTTCTTTCCAGAAATGCTTAAAATCCATAGATCAATAAAAAATCAGAAGTTTGACACAAAAATACTGAATTTATTGTTTGCCAACGGCATAAAAACAAAAAAAGTAAAAACTTACAGAAGTCTTTACTTTTTTTATACTGTTTTTGCAGAATAGTTACGCTTTGTGACGGCCTTCGTCAGCAACTGTAAGTTTTGCTCTACCTTTGGCGCGACGGCTTGCCAATACGCGGCGTCCGTTTGCTGTTGCCATTCTTTCACGGAATCCGTGTTTGTTTCTTCTTTTTCTTTGTGAAGGTTGGAATGTCCTTTTCATTGCTTTATGTATTTAGCGTGGGTTATTATTTTCTCTTCTCGATTTGGGACTGCAAAAATAGATGTTTTTTTCGAAACTACAAATTGTTGATAACTTTTTTATTCGGTTTTCTTGCGGCAATCAACTTTTTTACTCTTTTAAACTTCCCAAAAAATCAAAACCAATTGTATTTTGTACCTTTGCAGCTTGTAATTTAAACTGTTTTATAAAAACATCTTTCTTCGAATTGATGTTGTATAAAAACGTGTTTTTTCGAAAAAATGCCAAGAGGAATCAAATGACTCAAAAACAAAAAAAAATTAAACCCGGACCACCTCCCAGAGCGAATATATTTGCCGTACTAAAACCATACAAGCTGATGATTTTCGGGCTGATTTTGTTCGCATTATTAAGCAACGGTGTAAACCTTATTATTCCAAAACTGATTTCGAGAGGCATCGACGATTTTTCGGCTGGCAATTTTTCCTACATGCGGCTGATTGTTGAATTCATGACTGCTTCGCTGGTTATTTTAGTCTTTACTTTTCTACAGGGTTTGCTGCAAACTTACGCTTCCGAACGTGTAGCAAAAGATTTGCGCTCAAAAGTCGCCGACAGAATATCCCGACAAAGTTTTACGTTTATTCAGCAATCTAATCCATCTAA
>JBBIID010000333.1:3317-3984 GCA_037446675.1 Paludibacter sp. | reverse complement strand
TAATTATACGATGCGCTCATGGAATTGTATGCGTAGTTACCAAAATACAACTTCCAGCCATTTAACGAACCGTCATCAAAGCTCAGATTGGGCGTGTCTCTATTTACCTGTGCATTTACATACGCAGAAATAAAACAAAGAATTAATATAAATAGTACATTTTTTTTCACGTCAAATCACATTAGGCATTTTGATAAAGTTCACAAAACAACGAGACATATTCTACCTGAACAACTTCAGCTTCGTATCTCAGTTGTCAAAAAAAAAGAACTTTGTAAACGTAATTTGAACAGACAAAAAGGAAAGGTTAAGGGTTCGAAAAAACTTATCAATTTAATACTACATTTTTGCTTTTATTCAGAATATTGATCAGGCAAATATATAAATGTTTTTCATTCAAACACCGTATTAAAGGCAAATAAGCAACATTTTGCTTCATTTTTAAAACATATTCACTTAATAATATTTAACGTGTAGTAGCTAATTTTAAGTCGTTAAATTTATTGCTACCAAACATGATTTAGGATCTGAAATTTTTACTACAAAACGACAAGAATAATATCGGCACTGGAAATTTAAATGATTCGAAGAAAAACAAATCAGCATCAATTTATTAAGAATAATTTCGTAATTTTGCGGCATTCTAAAAGTTGATCAATATATTATT
>JBBIID010000333.1:0-3301 GCA_037446675.1 Paludibacter sp. | reverse complement strand
CAATCCGGTCAAATCTGATCGGATCATTTTCATTTTATCATTTCACAATACAATCATTGATTTAAATTTTGACTATAAACTCAAGATTTGAATCTTATTTCAATTCAATTATGAATAACAAGGAACTTTATTTAGAACTTATGCAAACAAATGACGGGAAATCGGACGAGATAACGTTAGGAGAGAAATTGGACTTAACAGAAAATGAAACACGTGCAATAATAAGTCAGCTACTTTCCGAACATAAAATTACATTCAACGAATTCGGAATTTGCAAATACAAACCAAGACACAACTAAACATTTAAATAACATGAATATTCAAAACTGCATTAAATTTGCCAACGAAAATCCAGTATGTTATTTGGCAACTATGGAAAGTGACCAGCCGAGAGTTCGCGCCTTAGGGTTTTGGTTTGCCGACGAAACGGGTTTTTATTTTCAAACGGCTACTATAAAAGAGCTACCACATCAGTTAAAGAAAAATCTAAAGACTGAAGTTTGTTTTTATCATCACGAAGGTATGATTGGGACAATGCTTCGCATTAGTGGAGAAGTTGAATTTCTGACCGAAAGAAAATTCAAGGAGAGAGTGCTCGAAGACCGACCTTTTTTAAAAAGCTTTGGACTTACGGTAGAAAACGATGGACTTGTTTTGTTTCGTATTGCCCATGGGAAAGCTCATTTTTGGACAATGGAAAACAACATTAAACCAAAAGAATATATTGAATTTTAAATAATAAGGAAAGCGAATTTACCGAAAATAAATTCGCTTTCCTTTTATGAGAGTAATGCCAATTAAACAAATCTTGTATTTACAAAATTTTCAGACATTCCAAGTTAACATTTTAATTTATAGTTTCAAAGGTTGTTGCATTAAGAGCATAATTTAACGATGCTGAATTGCCCAAATATAACGAAAATGAGGGAGAGATAAACTTAGCCGTTTTTTCGTCATTATAGGCTACCATCTGATAATATGAATAATTATTAGCTGACAATCCTAAAACAAATAATATCTGTCCGTTTGCATTTATTTTCCTTGAAGCCACCGCCTTAGATATTATATTATCAATTGAACAAAAAATAATTTTCTTATCAATTATTATCTAAAATCAAACAAAGCTTCTTTTGATTTTCTCACTTTTGGGGCTTTCGACAAACGATCATTCTCTGCATCACGATATCCAAGTGCCAACACGTTAACAGAACTCAAATTTTGTTCTTCCAATCCGAGAATTTTATCCATTGCTTCAGGATTGAAACCTTCCATTGGAGTTGCATCCACTTCTTCCATGGCGGCAGCTACAATTCCAACTCCAAATGCTATATACGCCTGTCGCGCAGTCCAAACAAAGTTTTTATCATCCGAACTTGACACAACTCCTCCAAACATTGCCTTAAAATCATTCAAGCTTTCCACTTGAAGTCCTCTGGTTTCAGCAATGAGCTTTACATATTCATCAACCTGCTGCTGATCAACATTCTTTCGCGCCGCAAAAACGAGCACATGCGAACCTTCCAGAATCTGAGGTTGTTTACATGCTTCATTAAATATTTTTTCACGAAGAGCGGCATCTTCTACAACTATCACTTTAAAAGGTTGCAATCCAAAAGAGGTGGGTGCTAAACGTACAGCCTCCAGTATATTATCAACTTTCTCTTGTGGAACTTTTGTTCCATTCATTCTTTTTGTGGCATATCGCCAGTTCAATTTTTCAATTAAATTCATTTTTTTCAAAAATTTTATTTCAATAACTAACACCTAAAATAAATAATTGTTCATTTATGACTTTTTTCAAATCGCTATCGATTTCCAGGACGATTCAAATATCTGAATTAAATCATTCATCGATATATCATTTCCGGTTATTTTATTCCTCTTTACTAAATTGCTAATCGGGGAGAACAACAAACTGTAAATAAATTCATTATCTAAAGGAAGAATTAATTTTGCAGACTTGGCCTTTGAAAACAACTGCTCGAAAGTAGGACAATAATCCATATTATATTTACGTTCAACACGTTCTATCAATGGACAATTGGAAAAATTTTCCTGAAAGACATACTCTTCGATATTCTTTGTAATATACTGATAATGATTGATCCATATCGTTCTAAATGTACTTTTCGAAGGAGTAAGATCAATATTCTCATGAAAATATGACTTCCCCATTTTCGACTTCGTATCGATATACAATTTATCCAACATATCATCTTTGTTCTCGAAATAGAGATAAATAGTAGCTGCCGAAACATCCGCTTCTTTTGCTATCTTCGACATAGAGCTACCCTGAAAACCATCTCTGTTTACAACTTTAATGGCGGCACGATAAATTCTGTCGATTTTATTATCATCTTTAGTTCTCATAGTATTATCATAAATAAACGTTCATTTATTATAACAGATTTTCAACAAAATTGTTTTCAAAATATTTCTCCATGAATGAAGGTTCAACAGTATCGAAAAAGAAGTTAGCGAAAACGATTACCTTAAACAAATTCAAACAATTGAATTTCAACGACAAAAGACAAAAGCACAATATGAGATTAAAAAAAAATCATAGCTTTGACGATTTGAGCATTTTTTGTACCTTTGTGCTCTTCTAAAAAAACAATAAAATTCAACTTATATAATATGTTCGAATCACTAAGTGAAAGACTTGAAAGATCGTTTAAGATACTGAAAGGTGAAGGAAAAATCAGCGAGATTAACGTAGCAGAAACGCTGAAAGATGTTCGTAAAGCCTTATTGGATGCCGACGTAAACTATAAAATTGCCAAAACATTTACTGACACGGTAAAAGACAAAGCTATTGGACAAAACGTATTAACGTCTTTGAAACCAAATCAGCTAATGGTAAAAATAGTTCATGATGAGCTAGCTATGCTCATGGGTGGACAAAGTGTCGACATCAATCTGAAAGGAAGTCCTGCTGTTATTTTAATGTCAGGATTACAAGGTTCCGGTAAAACAACTTTTTCCGGAAAACTGGCGAATCTATTAAAAACAAAACGCAATAAACTTCCTTTATTGGTAGCTTGCGACGTGTATCGTCCGGCTGCTATCGAACAGTTGAAGGTATTAGGAGAACAACTTGGAATTCCTGTTTATTCCGATTTGGAAAATAAAAATCCGGTGGCGATTGCAGAAGCCGCCATCAAATACGCGAAACAACACGGAAACGATGTTGTAATCGTCGATACAGCGGGACGTTTGGCTGTGGACGAAATGATGATGAACGAAATTGCAGCCATCAAGAAAGCCATTAACCCCCAGGAAATTTTGTTCGTTGTCGATT
>JBBIID010000332.1:0-4011 GCA_037446675.1 Paludibacter sp. | reverse complement strand
ATTTGAAAATTTCTTAGCATTGTTGAAATATCTTGCAAAGGTGGGCATTCATTTTGTGAAGGCCACCCCTGGTGGATTAGTAACCCCCCTCTTTTCTCGTCACTTCCCTCTGCTTCCCAAAATCCTTTGATATATTCTTTTTGAAATTCATCTTATTTAATATAAAATTAGATATATTTTTATTTAACATCCACTAAAACAAGATGTTTGTTAACTAAACACTATTAAAATTTGCACAATATGTTCTTATAAAGCGACATAACGCCGCTTTATAAGAAGTCTTATTTATTTTATTCACCAAGCTATGGAAGCCCCTACACCTTTGCTTAACAAATCTGAATTTTTAATTGTCAGATTACCATTAGGCGCATCTACAAATTGAGGATCAAAAGTTGTGAAAGCTGATTGATCTGGATACGCGGGAGCATCTACTGTGCCTGCAATAGTAAATTTGTCCGCCTTATAGTAATTATTATTGCTATATGTCACATTTGTCGCCGTTTGATTTGTATGATAACCTTTTGAATTTGCAACCACATTATTTGTAAATGTAATAGCGTTATTCGCAAATCTTACATAAAGAATACGACGTGAAGCATCGTCACTCACTCCATTGAAAGAACATTTATCAACTTTTATCGTTGTTGTTTTACCAGGGAATGATGCAGAAACTTCATCCAGTCTGAAGAAATCACGAGCCGGAGCACAGTTTGCGAATGTAGAGTTTTGTAACGTTGCATTTACGAGACAACCCGAACGGATATCTATACAGTCAGCACTATTTGTAAGAATATTAGACACTTTACAATTTATCAGAGAAAACGAATTAATAGAAACGGCTATGTTACTCGCAGCTGCAACCAATGATTTATTATAATTCGTAATAATACAATCTTTGAAATAAAAATCGCCACAAGCAATATCTGATATAGTAAATTGCAACAAATGATCTCTCAAAGTTCCATCACTACTACCATTCAAAATCACATCTCTCACTGTTAACGAAACGCCGGCAGCAATAGCTCTGAATTGTGCATGTAGGATTGGTCTGACAACTTTAGAATATCCACGAATGGAAATAGATTTATCTAGTTCTAAAGTAACCCCACCCACAAAGAACTCATCATTTTCGCTTGTGGGTACAATAACAATTCTGGCTCCTGAAGCAGCTCCCTGTATAATGCTCAATAAGTCATCACCCGGATTTACAACAATAGTTCCACTTGCCGTTAAATCCATTAAAGTGACAAATTTCACACTTCCACGAGGTTTTGCATCCTTCATCAATTTAGCCGTGTAACTTGCATCTTCCAACAAACCTGTTACAGTAGCAGAACCTGCAGCTATTTCTTCTGCAGTAACATCGTGAGTAACCACATTCTCTCCAGCTGTTAAAACAATACTTGTTGCAGCTTCCCCGGCTGTCCAGTGTAAAGTAACCTGATGATCTTGAATTTCTGCATCGGCAACAGGAGCAAAAAGTTGCTCAGAATCGGTCTTAAAAAATACTCCCGTCCATTTGGATTCAGAAATGTTTGCCCCAACAGATTTTACACGAGCAGAATATTTTGTCTGCCCGATAAGTCCGGTTGCAATTGTATATGGAACCTGAGTTCCTTCTATTCCATTAATAACCATAATTGGAGTACCCGCAAACGTCAAGCTATCATCAGCATATACTTCGAGTGTATAACTTTCGGCATTCGAATCTAAAACCCAATCTATAGTAACCTGAGTTTTATTGCTAACCTTGGCTTCAATACCAATTGGAGAGAATAATCGGTCTACATTCAAACTTGTTACTTCAAGTGGAATATCTTCGCACCCTGCAATGAAAAGTACAGTCGACAGACTTAATATATAAGCTATTTTTCTAACAATTTTATTCATAACATCTTTTATTTAAAGTAACAATATTAATAACCGTAATCATTTGTAAGCATACCATTGCTTGAATCGATGAAAAATTTCCAAATAGGCCAGAATTGACGGGTATCCGGATCATTTTGATAAAGAGAATTTATCTTTGCATCCGTTAAATTATTAACTCCATTACTTACAAACCAACCTTTATTAGAATCATATCCCAATGACTCTCCTTGCACATCGGTATCACCATGTTCCAAACCGTAAATTACTAATGACTCTCCGTCATCTGCCGTTTTATAATAAATTTTCTCAGGCAGATCAGCATATTTACCCGTTCGATTTGCCAATTCGATTAATTTATTTTTAGCTTCAACCAATTTCACAGATAATAAATTCCAACGGATCAAGTCAGCTTTTCTAAGCATTTCACCTGCGAATTCGAAACCTCTTTCCTCAACTATAGCATTGAAGAAGTCTGTCTTGCTTGCTGTTGCAGTATTCATAAAAGCAGTGACTTTTTCAGAATTATTCGGGAAGGCACGTTCATGAATTTTTCTGAGATATGGAGCTGCATTGGTAGGACCATCCAGTTCATTAATAGCTTCTGCTGCCATCAAATAAATATCAGCATAGCGCATTACTTGCCAGTTTACTCCATCATCGTTCGAAGAAGTCACGATTCTCTTCATCCATTCGTAACGCAATTTACCAAAGTACCATTGGCTCAGTTTATTCGGAACCTGATATGCACCTCCCCAGGTAGTTTCACTGGTTTGTGCTCCTTTGTCCCAATAATATGGAACACATGTTATATCACGTCTGATATCATCTTTATCGTAATCATAAAATAGTGTTGGTAAAGGACCGTTTGCACCGCCACTTGCCAATTGGGTATATTGATCCTTAGTCGAATGTTTAACTCCAAAAGTGTACAACACTCGTCCTCTTCCTGGCGAAAAAGGAATTTCATATAAAGATTCTAAACCTGCAGTGACATCATCCTGACAAAGATTTTTAAAATTCTTTTCAAATGTTCCAAGTACACAGGTTTCACTTTCAATTACATCAACGCATTCATCTTTTGCAATAGTATACATTTTTTCAACAGTCAATTCTGGATCTGTGCTTCTGCGAATTGTTCCATCCGGACGTTGACCATAACCTCCAGCAGCTAATGCAATTCGTGCTCGCAATCCTTTTACAAAAGCTTTATTTACTCTTTCTGTAGATCTTGTCACGGCGCTTCCATTAGGCCATTCTACATAACTTTCAGCTTCTTTTAAATCTGCGAGAATTTGCTTATAAATTACATCACGATCCGACTTAGGAATATAAATTGTAGACGTTGTGATTGGCTCAAACCTTGCTGGAACATCTCCCCAGGCCTTAACTAAATCATTATAAATAAATGCCCTTAAGGTTAATGCTTCACCGAGTAATTGAGCTAGTTCTGTATTTGAATCCACATTGCCATAAGTTCTTAATCCTTTAATGCACATATTAGCGCGTTCGATGGCTTCATACATTTTAGCCCAAGCATTATTATCCGTATTCATCTGAATGCTACTTACACTGGAATTATAACCAGTTAACATAGCCCGATCATCGGTTGTATTTTCTGATGAATTATACCACTCTACGTCTGTATTCATTCCATAAAAAGGGATATAACGTCCACGGTATGAATTTGTCTCCCCAAACGATTGATGAATTCCCATTACTGCTCCTTCTGCCAATATCGGCGTAGAAAAAATAACACTCTCATCCAAAGATGACTGTGTTGGCGCATCCAAAGCATCCTGACATGCACTTACAGTTCCGACTAACAATCCGATGATTAATATTTTATATACTAGATTTTTCATTTTCTTTTAATTTATTAGATTTAAAAATTAAGATTCAAACCAACTAGAATCTGTCGACTCTTTGGATAAGCAGAATAATCCACTCCAGGAGTCAACGCTGTTTTGCGGCGAGTTGAAACTTCTGGATCAAACCCTGAATAGTTAGTCAAAAGAAATACATTATATCCGGTAACATAGAATCTTAGTTTTTGGATTTTAAGTTTCCCAAATGTGGAAGTGGGCAAAGTATAACCTAAAGTCAGTGTATTCAATCTTAAAAACGAACCATCTTCCACAG
>JBBIID010000331.1:3473-4023 GCA_037446675.1 Paludibacter sp. | reverse complement strand
ATAAATTATCTTTTATGTCAGCCGTAAATTTTTATTTGGATTCTTTAGTTCGTCAGACTGTAGAAATTAAAAATCCAATTGTCATAACCAAAACGCCCGCCCAAACCAAATTAATAAATGGTTTTATGCTTGCTTCGATAGATAAAACTTCTAGCGGTTGTTGATTTGATTGAACAGCAGAGCCATCAGATTTTGATGCTGTAATATTGATTGTTCCGCTTGCAACCAAACTATTCAATCGAACAGAAACGTCACTCTCTGGTATTTGTTCAGTCGTATAAGATTGCTGACCATTAGAGACATTCA
The DNA here is from genome assembly GCA_037446675.1 of Paludibacter sp. Taxonomy (GTDB): domain Bacteria; phylum Bacteroidota; class Bacteroidia; order Bacteroidales; family Paludibacteraceae; genus Paludibacter. Next base: position 3,717 of record JBBIID010000331.1, on the reverse strand, counting down.
TCTTCGGTTCGATATTAAATTTCTTACCTTTAACATCAGCAATTAAACGAGCACCGATAAAAAAATCTTTTCCTTCCTGCATTGAAGCCATTGCATCTTTAGGGAAATTAAAACTTTCAAAAGTTAATTTCACACCTTCGAAATCAACCGATTCACCTTTCTGTAAAGTGAATTCAGTTCCATTAGAAGATTCAGATCCTCCTTTTGTATCATAATTAATTGGAGAAATATAAAAATCTTTAGT
>JBBIID010000331.1:1106-3427 GCA_037446675.1 Paludibacter sp. | reverse complement strand
CCGCAACAAACATTACAGGAGATACGATAGCTGAACTACCATCTTTTTGAACTTCAACATTAAATGCATATTTCTTACCATTCTCAAAAGGAGTGTAACCTTTAAAAGTAAGATTATATCCAAGTACATTTTTAGTTTCATCTTTTGGAAGTATCACTTGTTTACTTTCAGAAAAATTACCAGTAGCAACAACACCAAGCATAAATAGGGCAATTCCAGCGTGAGCAATGTAAGCTCCAAGATGAGTACGTTTCTTATTGAAATTTTGACTGAAATTTCGAGATTAACAATTAAAGTAAATACAGCAGCAATTACAAGCAGCATCGGAAGAATTTCAAAAACATTTCCTAATAAAATAAGTATTAAGGAGAGTATTACAGTTCCAATCACAGATATTTTTGAATAATCCCATAAACTTTTTGTATCTGTCATTTTCCATTTAATAATCAAACTAATACCGTTGAGCAATCCAATAATAATAGCAATAGGTAAATTTAATTCATTATAAAAACTAATATCCACAGTCGTGTCAAACAAAGGAGCAGAAGTCCCGGCAATAATAATAATAGATGATGCAATTAATGTTACAGCACCTGTAAATAAGGCTAATTCGCGGGATAAAATACTATCTTCACCTTGAAAATTTTTCTCCAGATATTTCCATCGATACACAATGAAACCTAAACCAAGTAGTGTAAATGTACCCATGAATATGATTAATAAAAGATAAACTCCCATACCCGGATCAACAAATGAATGAACTGAAGCATCTCCAAGAACACCACTTCTTGTTAAAAATGTCGAATACAAAACCATAACGAATGTCATGATAGCAAGTATTAGATTTGTTTTTACATATCTTCCAGCACCTTCAGGAGTAGTAGTTTTCTTTTGAATCAGCAATGTATGTATTAATGCTATTCCTATAATCAAGGAACAAGACTCGAATTTTCAACAGGGTCCCAACCCCAATAACCTCCCCAACCTAACACACCATAAGCCCAATATCCACCAAGCATAATTGCAAAACCAAGAACCATCATTCCTGCCAAAGCCCATGGCAAGGCATGTTTTATCCAATCTTTATATTCATTTTTAATCAAAGCCGAAATCGCAAAAACAAAAGGTACAGCTGACATTGCAAATCCTACGAACAAAAATGGTGGATGAATTTGCATCCAAAAATTTTGAAGTAATGGATTCAAGCCTTTTCCGTGTATTATAAAATTATTAACTGATATTCCACTTCCAGATAACATTGAATATAACGCCTGATCCATCTGTACAAGTGTTTTATTTGAACTTTGATCGGTAAACATAAAATTCTGTATAAATGGGAGCGACAAATATGAAGGATTAATTTTTTCAATCTCAATAAAAGTTGCCTCAGACCAAATGTAAGAAAAAGGAGTTTTGAATAAAGGACTCACCATCAGCAAAAGGAAACTTGTCACTAATGTAAAAACCATCATCGCACGATTTTCAAGATCACCACGTTTGGAAGTATATTCAAGAAGAATCAAACCAACAATTGCAGAGAATAAAACCCAGAGCATGAAGCTTCCTTCTTGTCCTGCATAAAAAGTTGATATTAAAAGACCAAAAGGAAGATCATCATTACTATAATTATATACATAATGATATTGGTATTGATGTGTAATTATTGCATTAAGCAGAATTGCAGCAGCAACAATTACAGAAACAGACATCACATGATAACTTATTCGTGCAAATTTAATTGTATTATCATACCCACGGTTAGAGAGATAATACATGAGAAAACTAAATAAGCTGGCAATAAGAGCCAGTGTGTTAAAAATATTTCCGACCATTTAATTCTCCTAACTGAACTATGAGTTCTTTTGCTGTTGTTCGTATTGTGATTCGTACTTCGAAGGACATTTCGTTAAGATATCAGTAGCATGAAAAGTGTTATTCATATATTTACCAGTAACAACAACACTTGTTGATGATTCAAAATTATTTGGCATTGTACCGTTATAAACCACTTTTAACTCTTTTCCTTTATAATCTTTGATGTAAAATGTGAACAGGTTTTTGTCCATATCAATCTGATAACTTTTTTCTTTAACCCAACTTCCGGTAGCTTTAACTGTTCCAGAATTACTGGAAATATTAGAAAAATTTTCTTCATACTTAATATTTGTTTGGGTAAATAATAATGCCATTATGCCGATAAATACGACAATTATCATTCCCCCGATTATATATTTATTTTTCATATTATTTCTCCTTTAATTCTTTTTCAATTGATTTAAGTCTTTTATCTGTTGAATTCACAAATAAAAATATACCAAACC
>JBBIID010000331.1:0-1096 GCA_037446675.1 Paludibacter sp. | reverse complement strand
ACGATTACCAGGACAATGTAAATAGAATTCCTTTCAAAAAACGAAATTAAATTTTCCAAATCTACCTCAATTCATTTTTTTCTAATTTATCTTTAATGATTATTGATTTATAACTTATTCTCCACATCCAAAAATACAAAATTGTAAAAGAAATAAGTGAAGTAAAAAATACTAATCTCATATTCGGACTCATTCTGAAATCGACCACAGGACCCGCATTATCATCATTTGCAGAACCAGGATGCAAACCAGTCATAATTCTTGGCATTATGAAAATAAAAAAAGGGACAGTTAGAAATGCAATTATTGAATATACGGCCGAAAGTTTTGCTCGTTTATCTTCATTCTCAACCGCCGAGCGAAGAGCAAACAACGAACCATAAATCAAAAGTAAAATAAAAATACTTGTTTCTCGAGGGTCCCAATGCCAGAAAGCTCCCCAAGTAAATTTAGCCCAAATTGAACCGGTAATTGTTGCTAAAATTGTAAATACCATTCCGAGTTGAAGTGCAGCAGCAGATTTAGAATCATCATCTATATTGTGGTTGCGTAAGTATTTTATACCATAAATCATTGCCATCAAAAATGCAATAACTGAAAGCCAGGCTGTTGGAACATGGAAAAAAATAATTTTTGCTTTTTCTTCCAATCCAGGGATAAATGGAAATTCATACCATCTGCTTGGTTTTTCTACAATCGGAAACGTAATGCCTGCAATAATCACGAATGACATCAGGATAAACAGAGCAGATTTCCAAAGAATCGATTTCATCATTTTCTTTTTCTTTTCATTTAATTAGTAAACAACTTACTCAAAAATAAAGTCAAGAAGTGTTATTTCAAAAAAGATTTGATTACAAAGAATTTAGGATTTTAATTTTAATTAAACACAAAATTTTTTCGAAGATTGTCGCAATTCCAAAAATATTTTTAATAAAAAATTTAACAATTTTACAAAACCAGTATATTTTTGCATCGTCTAATAGCTAATTAAAATCAAAGGTGAAGATTGTCATCAACAAATCCTATCAGGAGAATTTTTGATTTATACACAAGCGACTTGACACTTGGAGAGATTGAAAGATTAATTAAAAAA
>JBBIID010000330.1:0-4036 GCA_037446675.1 Paludibacter sp. | reverse complement strand
ATGCTATATAGCTCAGCAAAGCACCCCAATGATAGAATCTGTCGCTTCTGTTTGTATCATCGCCTACACCAGAAGTCGAATTATAGTTTTCAAAAACATAGCCATCCGAGAGCCAGCTTTTTAAAATCAGATTTTTCGACTTTGCAACCAACTCCTTTCGCACTTCCGGGAAATCATAATTTTTCAGCCCCATATAAACCAGAAAATTAAGTGGAGCCCAAATTCTACCTCTCCAGTAAATATTATCTTTAAAAGCCGGATCGTTGCGCGGGGTAGCAGGAATTACCCATTCACCCCAGAATTCTTCGGGATTTAGTAAATGATCATCTATCATTCGTTTTGCTTGTTCTCTGGTTGGCGCGTTAGCCAAAAGAGGATAAAAGTTAGTAGGCGAAATGTGCGAATCAAGCAATCCGCTATCAGTATGCCGGTTATAATACATCCCTTTTTCGTTATCCCATAGCAAACTAAGCTTTTCGCGGTATTTGCTCGCTCTTTTGTGCAATTCGGCAACATCTTTGTTTTTCCCCAGTTCATGTGCAATTTTTGCCAGATAATCGCAATCCATTACGTAAAGCGACGAAAGCCCGACATCATTCAACAGCATCATTCCGCTTCTTTTATCGAATTTCATTTTATCATACATTGGCGAATTATCAAGTCCCGATTCCAATGCTGCGGAATATAATTCATTCACACCTCCACTCTCGCGTGCATGATATGTTACTTTTTCGTACAAATTACTTCCCCAACACAACAAACCATCAATGTTACGATTTGCATCCCACCAACGATTCCATGTCAACAATTTATCGTAAACCAATTCCAACAACCATTTTTCTTTGTATTTCTGGTAAATGGTCCAAACGGCCATTGAACCCACCGGAGGTTGCGAACGATCTCTGGATTTCAAGTCATTACCCGAATAAAAATTAGGAACAAACCCTTTCTCGGTGATGGAATTCGTAATTTCCACCACATTGGCATAAGCCAATTCTTTGTTTTCCAAAGAAAGCATCATTCCTGCAAAATAGGTATCCCAGCAAAACAATACAAAGCCTCCAAAATCGGGATGATGACTCCAGTTTACATTCCAATTACGGCTGACAGGTGTAATCACTTTCCGAATAGAAGGATCGTAGACATTATCCCAAGCCAATACACTTTGCATGGCATTGAATACATCATAATTTTCTCCGTATTTCTCTTTATATCCGGCAACAAAATCCGCAGCTTTACGGTTGATATATTCCTGCGCTTGCAATATAGTCATATCGTTGTTGCAACAAATAGCTATAGGCTGATTGGTCAATACAGTCATTTCACTATCGGTTTGCTCAATCGAATCGCCGTGAATAGTTGATAAAATCTTCACATCAAATCCATAAGGTGAGATGGTAAAACTACCTTCGCCAAATTTTATACAATTAGCCCTCATCCATAGCGATTTGGGAATAATATGTAATTTTCCGCCTTGTTTATTTCCTTCCAAAGGAGTTATAAGTATTACATTTTTCAGTCTGTCCGATGCACTCTGTACACGCAATTTATGTCCTCTCCAAAACAACGATACATCGGTATAACTTCCATCAAAAGCATGAGCTCCGGGACGCATGGTAGGATTTCCACCAATACGGAATGTATTGATTCGTTCTCCGGTATTGTCTGAGAGGTTCAAATCAATTGCCGCGCCGTAAGGAAGTAAAACCTGAGTCAGCACACTGCGTGTATCACATGTATTCCAGCCTACAGCCAAATTTCGTTGCAATTTGTTATACTCGTCAATAGGATTTACCTGAGCCGGAACTTTACAAAATATTGCTAGCAGCAGGAATAGAAATACACATTTTTTCATCTTTAAACTACCAAAATTCATGCTTTATTATTTGGTCGAGAGTTTCCCTGTTTGAATAACTTTTTGTATTGAACCATCACGGTTGAAAAACAGCTTATCAAAACATATTGATCTTAAGTTTCCACGTCCGGACAACACACTATTATGATAAAATGCATACCATTGTCCTTTATATTTCACTACCGACCCATGGCTTGTATCGCAACCTGTTGGTTCTAGATAAACTCCACGATATGTCCAAGGTCCTAATGGATGTTTGCTTGTAGCGTAACATAATCTGTTAGCGCCTTTTCCGTTTACTTTGTTATTGTCGGCATAGGTAAGATAATAAATTCCTTTTCTTTTAAAAACCCAGGCTGCTTCATGAAAATCGACAAGTCCACTCATCGAAACAAGCGAATCGGCGAGTTCAACCATATTCTTTTTTAATGGCGCAGCTTTGCAACGTCCACCGCCACCATAGTAGAAATAAGCTTTTCCATTATCGTCCACAAAAACACACGGATCAATCATAGCATGACTATCATTGCCAAGTTCTAAATATCCCTGAGCTTTAAAACCCGAACTAGGCTGATTACTGGTAGCAATACCTATTTTCCAAGTTTTGTTCCATTCCGTTCCACTTGGATGAGGAAAATAAAAATAATACGTGCCGTTTTTGTAAGCACAATCGGGAGCCCACATAAATCCGCCTTCTGGTCTTCCCCATGGCACCTGACTTGCATTCAATATTTCCCCATGATCCGTCCAGTTTACCATATCATCGGTTGAGAAAACATGATATCGATCCATCCTGTCGCACCCTTTGGGAGGATCGATATCGTGTGATGGATAAACATAAAGTCGACCATCTTTCCAAACATGCGCCGAAGGATCGGCCGTATATATATGGCGAATAAACGGATTTTCCTGAGCCGCCAAACCAAAAACCGTCAATAAGACGATTACAATAGCAAAAAATTGTTTTTTCATTTCAATAATACAGATTTATAATTTTTCGGCTGAAGGAGGTGCATCTTCTGACTTCACTCCCCATTTTTCATTCGCTTTGTCTCCCATCACCAATTCCAGTTTACCACCGTTCTTTATATCGTCGTGCGTAAACCAAGGTTTATCCCATTTCATACCGTTCAGCTTTGCCGATTGAATATATTTGTTTTCATTCGAACAGTTGATTGCATCTATTTCGAAAACTTTATCATCGCCAAGGTCAATTTTCACCGATTTAAACATCGGGCTTCCGATATTATACGTTGGTGAACCCGGTGTTACAGGATAAAATCCCATTTGAGAGAATACTACAAATGCGGACATTCCACCACCATCTTCATCGCCCGGAACACCCATTAAATCGTTTCTGAACCATTGATTCAACAAATCGCGCACTCGTTTTTGAGTTTTCCACGGTTTTCCGGCATAATTGTAAAGGTAAGGAATATGTAACGAAGGTTCATTCGCCATCGAAAACTGCCCTACATTTCCTGTTTGGTCGGGTAATTGAGAATAAAACACATATTTGCCAGTTCCTAATGGTTCACGGAATGTTTGATCCAAATTTTTAACAAAATTTTCGGAAGATCCCATTAGATAAATTAAATCAGCCGGGTTGTGTTGAACATCCCAACGATACGTCCAACCATTGTTTTCATCATAATATTCACGAACACCTTTTCCACCTGAAAATCTGTAATCGAAAGGTTCGATGAATTTTCCATCTTTGTCTTTTGGATGGAAGAAAGCTGTTTTTTGATTAAAAAGATTTCTATAATCGTATGACTTTTTCAGAAAGAAAGCATAATCATTTGTTTTTCCTAACTCCTTAGCAATTTGTGACAAACACCAGTTATCGAAGCTTGTACCCAAAGTAACGGCCACTGGTTGGCGTTTTTCCTTCGGATTTACTTCTTTTATCGGATCTTCAGCCTCAGGATAAAGTGCCGGGAAATAACCTTTTTCGTGATAAAAAACATCCAATTCGGTATTTGGAATACGAGTCCATGGGAGCAATGATTTCTCAGTCAGAGCACCTTTGCAGGCATTATATGCCTGTTCCAAATCATATCCGCGTAGCCCTTTGCAATATGCATCCCAAATTACGGCTACAGCATGGTTTCCATTCATACGATGACTGTCGCCTGTAATTTCAGGGAAAGTTGGCATCCAGCCTTCTTTCGTCTGATT
>JBBIID010000329.1:0-4064 GCA_037446675.1 Paludibacter sp. | reverse complement strand
CAAATGACATTAATTATAGCCTTTATTTTGTCGAAATATTATATATTAATTAATAAAAAATAATATTTTCAATAAAATTTGCTAGTTTGTGCTAAACTAGTAAGTAAAATAAGAATAAATTGTATATTTGCAGTTCAAATATGATTTAAATGATATTAAAACCAACTCTTTCACCTATAACTGAACTCCAAAATCAATTTGAATTATTGCAAAAGGAGTACAATTATGAAAAGGAAGCGTACAAAAAGCAAACAGAACAAGTTGGTATTTGGAAAAAAAAGCAACAGGGACTTTGTTGGTATCCTGTTATTACCGAAAAAAGTTATTTTAATTCATTAAATCAGTTTGTGGTTGAGGTTGTGAGAACCGATGATAAAGAGATAGAACATTCTTTTGAATATGGGAGACCGGTGTGTTTCTTTCGTGTAGGAGGTGAAGGTTCTATTCATTATTTTAATTGGTCGGTTCAAATAAGTTATGTACAGGATGATAAAATGGTGGTTATTTTACCAAATCCGGAAGCATTGATTGAACTTCAGCACGCAAATACATTTGGAGTGCAACTTTATTTTGATGAAACAAGTTATAAAGCTATGTTTGCAGCCATTACTTCGGTAATGAATGCTAAAAATAACAGGTTGGCACATTTGAGGGATGTTTTGCTTGGAAAAAATGCTGCGATGGAGAGGCATTTGATGCCAATTCGTTTTCCATGGCTTAACTCAACTCAGGAAGAGGCTGTAAACAAGGTGCTTCGGGCAAAAGATGTTGCTGTTGTACATGGACCTCCGGGTACAGGAAAGACAACAACTCTGGAAGAGGCAATTTGTGAAACTTTGCAGCGCGAAAATCAGGTATTAGTTTGCGCACAAAGTAATACAGCGTTGGATTGGATTGCTGAGAAACTTGTAGACCGGGGTATTTCGGTTTTAAGGATTGGTAACCCAACCCGGGTAAATGATAAGATGCTTTCATTTACTTATGAGCGACGTTTTGAAGCTCATCCGGATTATACAGAATTATGGAGCATAAGAAAGGCAATTCGAGATATGCAACGTTCCATGAGGAGGAAAAATCAGGATGAACGTGAAACGATACGAAACAGGATGTCTCGTTTGCGATTCAGGGCAACTGAGCTGGAATTAGCAATTGATGCCTCGCTGTTTGATCAGGCGCGCGTTGTAGCAAGCACACTCATCGGAGCATCGAACAGAGTGTTGGAAAGTCATCGATTTACATCGTTGTTTATCGATGAGGCTGCTCAAGCACTTGAAGCTGCATGCTGGGTTGCGATTAATAAGGCTGATCGTGTGGTTTTTGCCGGAGATCATTTTCAGCTTCCTCCAACGATTAAGTGTTTGAAAGCTGCGAAAGGAGGATTAAGTGAAACCTTGATGCAAAAAGTTGCAACAAGGAAGCCGTTAGCTGTGAGTTTGCTTAAAATCCAGTACAGAATGCACGATGACATTATGGGTTTCCCTTCTGCATGGTTTTACAATGATGAATTGATTGCTGCAGCAGAAGTTAAAAATCGTGGAATTCTGGCATATGATACGCCTTTAGTATGGATTAATACAGACGATAGTGATAGTTCTGAAGCTCAGCTTGAGGGCTCACTAAGTAAAATTAATAAGACTGAAGCAAATGTTTTGATTGAGACGTTACATGAGTATATTGAAAAAATAGGAAAAGAACGGATTTTAGATGAAAAGATAGATTTCGGACTTATATCACCCTATAAAGCGCAGATTCAATACATTCGTTCTCTAATCAAGAAAGATGGATATTTTAAGCCATTCAAAAAATTAATCACTGTTCATACAGTGGATGGTTTTCAAGGTCAGGAACGAGATGTGATAGTAATAAGTCTGGTCAGATCTAATAATGAGGGTCAGATTGGTTTTTTACAGGATCTTCGTCGAATGAATGTGGCGATTACAAGGGCAAGGATGAAGCTTATTATTTTAGGTAATGCTTCAACACTTACAAAACATTCTTTTTATAAAGAATTGTTTGATTATATTAAGAAGAAAGGAAAAATAATTTCAGTTTGTACAGAAGAAATATCCTAGGAAAATAGAGCTATTTCTATTTATAGATTATTTTTTTTAATAATTGATGGAACAATCTGTGCAATATGTATGTTATAGTTACAAAAGATACACTATTAATAATTTGGTTTAGAAAACAGTTAGAAGAATATGGAAAATTTAAAAGAATCTGCAGAATTAGCTGCTGGGAAATTGGATCCGAAAGCAGAAGTTGTCGTTATTTGCAAAATGTTGAAAGCACGTAGAAAAGATATGGGCTTGAATCAGAAGCAATTTGCTGAACTCCTAGGAGTTAAGCCGGAATATATTTCAAGAATTGAAGCCGGAAAAGTTGACCTTCAGCTTTCAACGCTTATCAGACTTTCAAGAGGTTTGAAATTGCAACTTGTAATTAGTCCCGTAGAAGGAGTATAAATTTATTTTATAATCCCATTAACCCCATAAAAGAGCTCGAAAGACTTCTTTTATGGGGTTTTTATTTAAAAATGAAATTGAATACAGGAATAGTGATTAACTTAAGTGAGTTTCAGAAATAAGTTTTATTTTTGTAATAAAAACAAATATACCCCATGAAGTATAAACTATTGGTCCTCGATATTGATGGAACGCTTACAAATACAAAAAAAGAAATAACAGACCGGACGAAATCGGCTCTTATTAAAGCTCAGGAATTAGGTGTAAAATTGGTTCTTGCTTCGGGGAGACCTACATATGGTATCAGGCCTCTAGCCGAAGAATTAAGGCTTTCTGAATTTGGTGGATATATTCTCTCATTTAATGGAGGATGCATTGTAGAATGTGCTACTGACCAGATTACACATGAGAAAAGATTAAATAAAAATATACTCCCCCACTTTCAACAAATAGCAAAGAAAAAGAATTTTGCGCTGGTTTCTTTCGATGAATCATCAATTATTACTGAGACACCCGACAATGAATATGTTCAAAAAGAGGCATTTCTGAATAAAATGCCTGTTCGACAGGTTGATGATTTCTTGGAGGCCATGAATTTTTCTCCGTCAAAATGTCTTATGATGGGAGAACCTACCCGCCTGGCTTTGCTTGAAAAAGAAATGCACAACACCTATGGTGGACAAATTGGGGTATATAGATCTGAGCCTTATTTCCTTGAATTAGTTCCACTAAATACAGATAAGGCCAAATCGTTGGATATGCTCGTCAAGGACCTTAAGATTACAAAAAATGAGGTAATCGCGGTTGGTGATGGATTTAATGATCTTTCAATGATAGAATATGCCGGTCTTGGCGTAGCAATGGCAAACGCTCAGGAGCCGGTTAAAGCTTGTGCAGATTATGTTACTTTGTCGAATGATGAAGATGGAGTTGCCCATTTAATAGAGAAATATATTTTCTCCGCATTCATCGGACTCAGCACATCGTTGGATAAGATTAATGATAATCTGAAGGATACGCTGATGCATTCATTAGGAATGAAATTTACCGTTGCAGAAGAGGATCATGTGGAAGCTATTATGCCTGTGGACATAAGAACACGTCAGCCATTTGGAATACTTCACGGAGGAGCTACGCTTGCATTAGCGGAAACTGTTGCCGGTTTTGGGTCCAACTTGTTATGTAATGAGGGCGAGTTTGTTGTGGGAATGCAGGTAAGTGGAAATCATATTTCTTCTGCAAGAGAAGGAGATACAGTTACTGCTATTGCCAAAGTTATTCACAAAGGACGGTCAACACACATTTGGAATGTAGATGTAGTTTCCTCAATGGGGAAATTAATCTCAAGTATCAGGGTGATGAACAGCATTTTAAAGAAGAGATGATTCCTAGTGAAGTAACTAACTTTAGTGGTATCGACTCCCTAATACATCAACAACGTAGTTTCGCATTATATCTCTTGCCGGGAAATAATGAACCTACCCTTGTTTTACAGGAAGGTGGTGATATGGGACAATTAAAGTCGTATACAGAATTAAACGACAAAAAAGGATTTGTTCTGGCTCCATTCTGCTTGAATGAATCACATCCGATAGTATT
>JBBIID010000328.1:1180-4068 GCA_037446675.1 Paludibacter sp. | reverse complement strand
TTGCCTTTCACGAAGTTGACGCCCATACCTTTGGCCTGTTGGTAGAATTCTTCGAAACCTTTACCAAACGAGCGGATATTGATGTAATAAATGGTGATATCTGCCATTGGTAACGCACCCATAAGCAACTGAGCCTGTTTAATAGAATACATACAGCAAATTTGCGAACAGATAGGATTGTTTGAACAATCAGCACCACAACCTGAGTTTTCGATTGCCGAATCGCGCGAACCGGTACACAACACGTAAGCTATATTATCCGGTGTTTTTCCATCACCCGGACGAAGTACGTTGTTGAACGGACGAGTAGGTGCAATCAAACGATCCATTTGCATGGAATCGATAACGTTAGCGTATTTTTTATAACCGTAATTTGGTTTTCCTTCCGGTTTAAACAACTGATAACCTGTCGTTACCACTACCGATTTCACGCTTGTATTCACCACTTCCGTTTTTTGTTTAAAATCGATTGCTTCAGCAGGGCAAGCATTCACGCATTGATGACATTCGCGACAATTACTGCAATCCAAACAACGTTCGGTATTTGCCTTCATCTGGGCTTCGGTATAAGTTTGTTCCACTTCTTCCCAGCTTCTTGCACGTTGTGCCAACGGCATCATCGCATTTTCCACAACAGGTTTAATCTCTCCTTTATATTTGCTCAATACAGTGGATTTATCAATTGCAGGCAATTTATCACCATCTTCGAAATCCAACATATCCAGCCCGCGAAGGTATTTATCCATGTAGAAGGCAGCTTTTTTCCCTTGTCCCGCAGCTTCGATAAGCGTTGTGGCTCCGGTTACGGTATCGCCACCGGCAAAAATATAATCAACAGAAGTTTGAAGCGTTTTTTTATCAGCTACGATAGTTCCGTTTTTATTTAATTCAATTTGTCCTTCGAACGGTTTGGTCGATGGTTTCAAACCGATAGCTTCAATCACATAATCCACATTTTCAATATATTCCGATCCTTTTACAGGTTCCGGACTCCGACGACCGCTGGCATCTTTTTCTCCCAACTGCATTTTCACAAGTTGAACTTGTTTTATATGTCCGTTTTCGCCAATATATTTCACAGGATTGCGAAGTATCATAATTTCAACGCCTTCTTCTTCAGCTTCATGAATTTCAGGAGCGAAACATGGCATTTCTTCACGACTACGACGATAAACAACGGTTACTTTTTCAGCACCCAAACGCAAGGAAGTGCGGGCAGCATCAATGGCTGTGTTACCTCCACCAATTACCATCACACGTTTACCTGTCAGGTCTTCTTTTTTACCGATATTCGATTCGCGAAGGAATTTCAAGCAATCCACAATACCCGCAAGTTCCGAACCTTCTGTTCTGGAAGTTACCGCATCGTGTGTACCTACCGAAACAAATACGGCATCATAACCTTCTGCTTTTAATGCTTTCAGGTCAGTAATTTTTTTGTTTACTTCTATTTCAACACCAAGTACAGTGATATTTTGTAAATCGCGGTCTACCACATTTTTAGGAGCACGATATTCCGGTAAAGCGAGACGGAGCATACCTCCCGCTCCGGGAGCCGCTTCGAAAATCTTTACGGTATGTCCTTTCAGCGCTAAATGATAAGCAGCTGTAATTCCGGCAGGACCAGAACCAATTACAGCTATTTTTTTGCCTGTTTTTTCTTTAATTTCCACTGCAGGAGCTTCAGGATATTTTTCGTAATACCAATCGGAAAAGAAACGTTTAGTTTTACGAATATCAACAGGACCTTCCAAACTTCCACGGGTACAAGCGTTTTGGCAAGGTGCATAACAAGCACGTCCCAAGCTTCCGGGGAATGGTATATCTTCGAGATGAAGCTTCATAGCTTCTTCATATTGCCCGTTACGGGCTAACGTAATATAACCGTAAGGTTTCACGCCACCCGGACATTCGTTGATGCAGGGTGCAGAATGTCCCTGACGATCGATAGTTGCAATACGAGGATTTGCAAGATTAAACGGAATATAAGCAACTTTGCGTCCGGCAAGGTTGGCGTTGTAGTCGTCGTCACGGACTTCGGGGCAAACGGCCTCACATTCAGCACAACCGGTACAATTTTCAGCTACCACATAACGAGGTTTCTTTTCAATAGCCACTTCGAAGTTGCCGTCCACCTTATTTATTGAACCGATTTCGCTGTTCAACATCAGAGTGATATTCGGGTGACGAGCTGTTTCCGACATTTTTGGAGTAGTAATACAAGCCGCACAGTCAAGGGTTGGGAACACCTTGCTTAATTGTATCATTTTTCCACCGATCGATAAAGCTTTATCCACCAATAAAACCTGATGACCCATATCGGCAAGGCTCAACGCAGCTTCCTGACCTGCAATTCCGCCTCCTACGACCAAAGCATCGTAATCTTTATTGTGTTTATTCATTGTCTTCATTGTTTTTTATACGGATATTCAGATATAGTTACTCTTCAATTCCGGCTAAGATTTTACTAAAGTTTTCCATGTGATTCGCAAAAGGTTCTGCACAAACAGAGCACAATGCAGCCATTCTGACTCTTTTTGTATTAATGTTCTTTTGTTTCATCAATTCCTGCGAAGTTTCAACAATCGTGTTCGTATGTTCGGGGCATTTAGCACTGTACGAACATTCGTGCCCATCGGCAGCGATAAAAACACCATCAAATCCATTTTCCAGTGCATGAAGAATCCAGCGGGGTTTAACTCCTGAAGAACATGGAAGGTTAATGACATAAACGGAAGGAGAATAGTGTATTTTTCTTAAACCGGCCTGATCGATTCCAGGGTCGGATATCTTATCGGTAGAGAAAACCAGAATTTTTGGCGATTTGGTTTCCGTAGATTTTTTTTCGGTTGACATAAGCTTTCGAATTGATTGCTAAGGCGCATGAT
>JBBIID010000328.1:0-1158 GCA_037446675.1 Paludibacter sp. | reverse complement strand
TTAGCAATTGTAAATTATTCTTTGATTAAAAATAAACGGCTGAAGCTATCTTCGTCGTAAAAACCAAGATATTCGTGCCCTACTTTTTCGCACCAGCGTGGAATATCGTTCTTTGTACCTTCGTCGGCCGAAAGAATTTCCATAATTTCACCTGATTCGATATCACCAATTGCTTTTTTAGCAGCCAAAAGTGGACCAGGACAAGCTGTTCCGCGAGCATCTACTACTAAGTTTGATTTTAAACTTTTTAAATCTACTGACATAATCTTTAAATTTTAATTGTTATTTTATTTATTTCCTAAATTTATACTCAATGCTAATTATTAAATAAAAAGTTGCATTGCACTTTCGCCTGCATCAGCAACAAAAGTGGCTGCACCTGCATAGCGCAAATGTGGATAATCGATAAATTCTTCTTTTTTGAATCCCATCAAATCCATCGACATTTCGCAAATTGTAATTTCAATTCCAAGTTCGGCTGCCTGATTAAACATTTCCTGCAACGAAAGAACGTTTTTCTTTTTCATCAACATTTTAATCATCATAGGGCCCATACCTGCCATATTCATATTCGACAATTTCAGTTGGTTTTTGCCTTTTGGAAGCATCATTCCAAACATTTTCGAAATAAAATCTTTTCCCTTAGGAGTTTTTTTCGGATCGCGCAAAGCCGAAAGAGACCAGAAAGAGAAAAACAGTTTTACTTGCGTATCCATGGCTGCCGCAGCCAAAGAAATAATCATTGTTGCTAAAATTTTATCAAGATCGCCAGACACAACTGCCATCGACAATTGATCCTTACGGTTTTTTTCCAGTTTACCTACTTTCTTTTTTAATGCATCCAATTGCGTTTGCAATTCCTGCATTGTGATTTCTTGCGTAGCTTCCATTTTAATTTATTTTACTCGTTGAATTTGAATTAGAGAATTATTTATGCAAATGTATTCAAGAAATATTTATTTAATAATAATTATGACGTGCAAGTAAATACATTATTTTGTGATATGTATCACATTATATATATTTGCAACAAATAATACTAAAAACAAAAAATCATGGCAACCGATTGTCGAAATTGTCCTTTTAAGACAAAGGCCACTTCCATGCTAAATGATTGTACATTAGAGCAATTAAGTGCCAATCACTTAGAGTTAAAGC
>JBBIID010000327.1:3261-4069 GCA_037446675.1 Paludibacter sp. | reverse complement strand
TTATATTAGTAAAAGAAATAATTTTCGCTACCCGGCTTACCATAGGTTAGATTTGGGAATAAATTTCCACAAACAACTAAAACATGGTATTCGTACATGGAGCTTCAGTGTCTATAACGCTTATAATCAGATGAACCCATTCTTGATTTACCCAAGCTACGACTATAGTTATAACTATGCTACTGGTCAATTTGTTGGGCGAAAGGTGCTGAAGCAAATTACGATTTTCTCAATAATTCCTTCTGTAAGCTATTCTTATAAATTTTAAATTTAACCTTTGGTGAATGTTATGAAAGCAAACAAAATAAAATATCTTTTTTTATCTATTCTTGCTCTGATTTTTTATTCCTGTGAGAAAGAAATTGAATTTTCGGGTGAAATTACAAAGCCAATGCTTGTGATGAATGGCTTTATTAGCCCGGATTCTTTATTGAAAGTACATGTTTCGGAAAGTAGATTTTTTCTAGACGATAATGATGAATTTAAAGTTGTGGATGATGCAGATGTGAATGTATGGGTGAATGACGAATTTGTAGAGAAACTTAACAACATTGGAAATGGTTATTATATTGCTCATTTTAAACCTCAAATAGGTAGCAATATAAAAGTTACGGTTTCGAAATCGGGATTTAACGATGTTTCTAGTTTTACCAATGTTGTTCCTGCAATTCCTATCATAAGTGTGGATACTGCACATCATGAGTTTCAGGAGTATCCGATGATTACCAATTATAGTAATAATTATGGCACATATGCAGATACTATAGGTATAACCAAAATTGAAAGTTTTGATATTACTATAAAATTT
>JBBIID010000327.1:0-3250 GCA_037446675.1 Paludibacter sp. | reverse complement strand
CAACGGTCGATAATTTTTATAAGTTGGATGTTCGGATGTTGGATTATTACGACAATGACAGTACTTCATTAACTTATGCTTCAATAAGTCAGGATGATGTGGTGTTTGGAAATAATAGCGGTTTAGAGCCTCTTGAAACGAGTACTTTTAGCTATTTTCTTGAGTTTTCGGATGAATTGTTTAATGGCAAACAGTATGGCTTAAGAGTCTCATTCAACTCACATTCGGCAGAGTATTTTGATGAAAAAGAAACAGACTATGGGCCTGGTTATCCTAACGGTGTAGAGGTTAAGCAGCCTATAAAACAGGAACTCGTGTTTTTCTTACAAAGCATTTCAAAATCATATTATCTGTATTTGAGAACGAGGTCTGCAAGCATGAACATGATAGATTTTCTTTCTGAACCGGTTCAAATTTATAGCAATGTGAATGGTGGAATAGGCATTTTTGGAAGCTATGCCACGGCAATATCCCGCATTGAATTGAAATAAATGAGTAAACATGTTCATTCCTTATAAGTTGAAAGTTTAGATTGTTATTTTGTAGTTTTTACGTTCAGATTTAATATGTTTTGTGAGTGTTTTTTATACTATTGTGTAAATGTAGTTACAGTTTTCTTTTACTTGTATATCTTGTATTTCAGTAAGTTATTGTGTTAATGGATTTTTTATTACTAAAAATACAAAATTTAGTTCCAATTTGAAATTAAACTATTATTTTTACAGCGATTTTAAAGGCGAAAGTAGTTAAATTCGAAAGTAAATAATAACTCAAAAGATTAGTAAATATGAAAATTGGAGTTCCAAAGGAGATTAAAAATAACGAAAGTCGCGTTTCGTTAACACCTGCAGGTGCGAAAACAATGGTTTTAAATGGGCATACTGTTTTTGTTGAAACTCATGCCGGTGAAAATAGTGGTTTTGCCGACGAAGAATATGTTCGTGCCGGAGCACAAATACTCCAAACCGCTAAAGAAGTATTTGATGTTGCTGAAATGATAATGAAAGTGAAAGAGCCGATTGAAGTGGAGTACGATTTGATTCGACCCAATCAGTTGTTGTTTACTTACTTCCATTTTGCGTCCGATGAAGTGCTTACTCGTGCCATGATAAAAAGCAATGCCGTTTGTTTGGCGTATGAGACCGTAGAAACAAACAATACTTTGCCTTTATTAATCCCGATGTCGGAAGTGGCTGGTCGTATGTCAGTTCAGGAAGGTGCAAAATATTTGGAAAAACCGAAAGGTGGAAAAGGAATTTTGCTTGGTGGAGTTCCTGGAGTGAAGCCTGCCAATGTGTTGGTTCTCGGAGGTGGTGTTGTCGGAACGCATGCAGCATTTATGGCTGCCGGTTTGGGAGCGCATGTTACTATTGCAGATATTTCGTTGTCACGGTTGCGTTATTTAAGCGAAATAATGCCTGCCAATGTAGACACATTAATATCTACCACATATAATATCGAACAAATGCTTCCTTCCGTTGATTTGGTTATCGGGGCAGTACTTATACCGGGAGCTAAGGCACCTCATTTGATCAGTCGTGAAATGCTGAAATTGATGCAACCGGGTTCTGTTATGGTTGATGTTGCGATTGATCAGGGCGGTTGTTTCGAAACATCGAAACCAACCACACATGCGCAACCAGTTTATACAGTTGATGGAATTTTACATTATTGTGTGGCTAATATACCGGGTGCAGTTCCGTTTACATCCACTCTTGCGCTTACAAATGCTACCCTGCCTTATGCGTTAAAGCTTGCGAACTCAGGTTGGGAAAAGGCTTGCGAACAAAGTGAAGATTTGCGAAAAGGATTGAATATCGTCAATGGTAAAGTTGTTTGTAAAGCTGTTGCTGATACATTTGGACTATAATCTGTAAACTTATTTTTGATATTTACTCCGTTCATTTTTTTTATGAACGGAGTTTTCTTTCTTATAAATGCGATATTATTGAACGAATAACATGTTTTTAAGCACATTTCGTAAAATATCAATAAAAATGTTTTGTATTTATAATTCAATCATTTATTTTTGGTCGACCAAAAATAATTCCGTTTTTACAAATGTTTTGAGCTGATTTGAAGAAGTTTTTGGATTCATTACACTATTTGAGATATTGTTTTTTAGAAGTATCTTTGCGCTTTATATCAATATAGTATATTGTTGCTATTAGGTATTTTTAATTTAAACAATGATTTATAAAAAAGTTATTTAGTTTGATAAATATGGCAGATTCAGTAATTGGATTAAAAGAAAGAACGGTTGAAAGTCCATCAGATAAGGTTATTGCTAAAGTAAAAGAATTGATAAATTCAGGCGTATTAAAGCCCGGTGACAGATTGCCTGCGGAAAGAAAAATGGCTACCGATTTGGGTTTTGGACGTACGCAAATTCGCGAAGCATTGCATAAGCTTGAGTTTTATGGTATCATAAAAACGTTACCTCAAAGTGGTTCTGTAATAAATGGTTTGGATATAAATACTTTAGATGGTTTGATTTCTGATGTGTTAAATCTTCAGGGGTACGATTTTTACTCGCTTGTAGAGACTCGTCTTGTATTGGAAGTTAATGTTATCAGATTGTGTGCCGAACGTTGCACTGATGAAGATCTTAAAATTATAGAGAAAGCACACGAGGATTACATTAAAAATTACGATACGCCTGATCGAGTGCGTCTCGATTTTGCATTTCATCGTGCCATTGCTGAAGCAAGTCACAATCCGGTGTTTAAAGCAATGCTTTTAATTATTATTCCAGATATAATGACAATCTACCAAAGGGACAGAATTTGTGCTCCAAGCACTGCCGTTATAGATGAACATAAGTTGATGTTTGATGCAATAAAGAAAAGAGATGGCGATTTAGCAGCAAAGATAATGACTCAGCATTTACAGGGAGTCGTAGATTTTGCAAAGCAAAAATTAGGCGAAAGCAAGCTTCAAAAAGTGAGCTAAAAGAAAAGCATACTTTTATAAAAGGTTAAAAAAGAGAACTTTCCCGTATGGAATTTTCTCTTTTTTGTTTTAGGTAAATTTGTTCGAGATTTATGGTTTGCAATAAATAAATTAACGCTTTAATATGTTTTACAGCATAAATCGAAAAATATTAGTAAAATAATATTGTGTTTATAAAACTAAGCATTAATTTTGGTCGACCAAATTATTGGTTGACCAATTTTGTTATATAATAACCTGATTCAAAATTTCAACGAACATAAATTCAATTCTTAATAATTTAATACATGAAAAAAAA
>JBBIID010000326.1:0-4075 GCA_037446675.1 Paludibacter sp. | reverse complement strand
CAAGTTTTCTTATGCCGGCAATACTTATTTTGATTCTCCACCAGACCTTAGTGTTTGGAATTGGGATGGCGGCCGGAACAGCGCGTGAAGAAAATCGTTTTCATGAATTGGTAAGCTCCTCGGTTCACAGGGGAGGATTATTTCGTGTGATATTTGGAAAAAGTCTGGCTTTTTTCGTTTTATACATGTTTTGGGCTGTATATATGTTGGGATTTATCCCTAATCTGTTTAATTTGCCTCATATCGGAAATGTAGCCACATTGCTTGAATTTGTTGTTCCGTTTCTGCTTGCAACAATTTTCTTTTCGATGTTTCTCTCTGTATTCAACCCAGCCAGAGAAACACAAATGGTTTTGTTGCTATTCTTTTCATTAATTCTATTGTTCCTCAGTGGAATATCGTGGCCGCAATCGAATATTAGTGGATTTTGGAAAATCTTCAGCTATCTGTTTCCTGCCACATTCGGTATTCAGGGATATATTAAAATAAACACAATGGGAGCGGGGCTCAGTGAGATACATTTTGAACAGGTGGGTCTGTGGATACAAACAGGAGTTTATTTTGTATTAGCCAGTCTGGCGTATTATTTACAGATAAAAAAAACAAGAAAGAGTGTCTGAAAGACACTCTTTCTTAATAATGCATTTTTTTATAATTTTCTGTTCGAAGCGATTTTGGTGAACCTTGCCAGGAGCATCCCAAACAGTATAAAATGTCTAGATTGAATCCTTCGAGCGATTCGTTTTCATGAACAAGAACTACTTCGTATTTCTCATTCACAGTGACCAAACGGGTTTCTTTCAATTCATTTTTTACAAAGAAACGATGAGCTTCGCATTGAGGACATTTCAATTTTCTCATACTTTCACTTTTCTTATTCTACGATTTTCGTTTCGTCGGTTATTGTATTCTCTACAGGATTATCGTTTTTGATCGTTTCTGACACTTCATTTAATTCACCGTCAATGCAAGTAATAATTTGTCCGGGATATTTGTCAATCCACGACAAGTTGTGTGTGGCCATAATGACAGTTGTACCCGAAAGCCTTATATTGTAAAGCAGCTCAACCAATTCGTTACCGGTTACCGGGTCGAGATTTCCGGTTGGTTCGTCCGCCAAAATCATTTCCGGTGAATTTAATAAAGCACGTGCAATGACAATACGTTGTTGTTCACCTCCCGATAATTGATGAGGCATTTTGTATCCTTTGGTGTGCATTCCAACCTGTCGAAGAACATTTTCAATCTGATCGTCAATGGAACTTTGATCTCTCCAACCTGTGGCTCGCAATACAAACTCAAGATTGTCGTTAACTGTTCTGTCGGTCAATAATTGAAAATCCTGAAATACGATTCCGATTTTTCTGCGCAAATAAGGAACATCGCTTTGCTTGATCGAACTCAAATCATAATTCAACACTCCGGCAACCCCTGAAGCTACAGGTACTTCGTGATATAAAGATTTTAGCAGAGAGCTTTTCCCGCTACCTACTTTTCCGAGTAAATAAACAAATTCGCCGGAATGAATTTCGAGCTGAACTTTTCCCAGAACCAACAATTCTTGTTGGTATATGTCTACATCAACGTACTTGACTAAAAGCTTTTTCCCCATCTTTATAATCGTGTTATGAGTTTTTTGACCGGAAAGTTGATTATTTATGTCTTTTTTTAAGTTCTCTTGCCAAATCATCTAAAGAGTGACCTTTTGACGTTAACAGCACTATAAGGTGATAAATCAAATCGGAAGCTTCGTAAATAAATCCTTCATCGGTTCCGTTAGTGGCTTCAATTACGGTTTCGACAGCTTCTTCACCCACTTTTTGTGCCATTCGGTTCACTCCTTTTTTGAAAAGAGAAGTTGTATATGAACCTTCGGGCATCTCTTTATAACGTACGGAAATGAAATCCTGCAAATATTTTAAAAAGTTGATGTCTCCTTCGTTTTTTTCTCCCCAACAAGTGTCGGTACCCGTGTGACAAACAGGGCCTACAGGATTTACTTTTATCAATAAAGTATCAGCATCACAATCAGGAGTAATGGATACAACATTTAAAAAGTTGCCACTTTCTTCTCCTTTTGTCCAAAGACGATTTTTTGTACGGCTAAAGAAAGTAACCTGATTTGTTTCAAGCGTCTTGTTTAGAGCTTCTTCGTTCATGTAGCCCAACATCAATACTTTTGATGTCATCTCATCCTGAATGATAGCAGGAACTAATCCTCCCGATTTTTGAAAATCTATGTTCATTATATTTTAGTTTTGCTTACAGTTTGCGAAATTACAAAAAATAGCTCAAAATTATGTGGAAATGCCTGAAAAGTTTATTTTTAGGTTTTGCAAAAGAAAATCCGGAAATCAGTTTTCTAAAATGATTCCCGGATTCTGTTTGGTCTCAATACTTATTTAGTTATCGGATTATTTTCGACTACATTAAAATAATATTCAATTTCTGACAATCCTTGTACATTTGCGCTGGCCAAATACTTGATTGGATTTCTCCAATGTGCGCCTTGCGCAGCAGGAACATGCACAAGCGCGATTGTCCGATTCCCCCTCCAATAGAGAGTGGAAGCGAACCCTCAATCAGTCGTTTGTGGAAATACAATTCTTTGCGTTCCTGTTTTCCTTCTATTTCCAATTGTCGCAATAAAGCCTCTTTGTCGACACGAATTCCCATCGAAGAAACTTCAAAAGCCATTTCCAATACAGGATTCCATAATATAATGTCACCATTAAGCCCGGCAAAACCACTTTCGGTCATCGTTGACCAATCATCATAGTCAGGAGCTCGTCCATCATGTTTTTCGCCGTCGCCAAGCGCACCGCCGATGCCGATAACGAAAACGGCCTTATGAATTCTTGTAAATTCATTTTCTCTTTCTTTTGGCGAAAGAGACGGATATAACTGGCGCAGTTCTTCGGCATGAACAAATGTAATGTCGGCGGGTAAACATGGTTTTATGTCCGGAAAACTTTCGGAAACAAGATATTCAGTTCTCAAAAAAGAAGAATAAATGCTGCGAACAATGCTTTTCAGAAAATCAATATTGCGTTCTTCTTTGCTCATTACGCGTTCCCAGTCCCATTGATCGACATAAAGTGAATGAAGATTTCCTAATTCTTCGTCAGCTCGAATGGCATTCATGTCGGTATAAATTCCGTGGCCGTGCTCTACTCCATACGCTGCTAATGTCAATCTTTTCCATTTTGCTAACGAATGAACAACTTCGGCACGGGCATCTCCCATATCTTTTATCGGAAAATTTACGGCTCGTTCTACTCCATTCAGGTCATCGTTGATTCCGGTTCCGCGAAGTACAAATAGTGGGGCTGTCACCCGGCGCAATCTCAATTCGGAAGAGAGATTTGCCTGAAAGAAATCTTTAATTTTTGAAATTCCTAACTCTGTTTGCTGCACGCTGAGTATAGGATTGTAATTTGACGGTTTAATTAAATAGCTCATGTTTTTTAGTTTATTATTTCTGGTATGATTATTAGTTTTATTCACAAAGATAACAATTTTGATGGCATCTGTGGTGGCGAAATGAAAGTTTTTTGTTTACTCAGCTTGCATAAAGTTGAAATACCGATTCTTTTTTTGATAATTGAAACTATGTTGAGTTTTTTGTGAAATGAAATATGAGTGAAAGATGGAAACAATCACTAATTTTACCCGATTTTTTGTAGCTAAAACAATAATTTGTTGAAAACCCAGTTGTTGTACTTTAGGCCTCTTAATTCGGCAATTAAATTTATAAAATCAATATTAATGAAACAATCTAAAAAAGTTAGGGCAGAAGAAGTTGTCCCGTTTTGGCAAAAAATTGCATTTGGTTCCGGCCATTTAGCAAATCAATTATTCCCAGCAGCATTGGGAGTCTTCATGGTTGTACTGGTAATGTCGCTGAATATGAATCCGATTCTGGCTGGTTTATTAGGTGCCATTCCTCGTCTGATCGATGCCCTTACTGATCCTATTATGGGCTTTATTTCGGATAACACCAAATCGAAATGGGGACGCAGAAAACCATATATTCTTTTAGGCGCGGTGATTTCGGGGCTTTTGTTTATGGTTA
>JBBIID010000325.1:0-4089 GCA_037446675.1 Paludibacter sp. | reverse complement strand
GAGCCGTGGATATCAGTCCAGGCCCAAGACTTTCCAGCAATTGTAACAACTTTGTAGTCTAAAGTAAGTCCTGGAACAAGAGTAGTTGCAGCCGCATTATTATGCTGGGCGTACATTGGCACTCCTATTCCCATAATGGAACCATGTGTTAATGCAGCATTCGCGTTTATTGTAAAAAGCGGAATACAGAATAGCATTGCAGCAATTCTTTTAAGAGTTAATGTTCTTTTCATGATAATAAAATTTTTGTTAGTAAATTGTGTTATTTGTGATATGTTACAAACATAAGAATTCTATTTTTAAAATATTTCATCTAATTCCACACATAAACTCAACATCCTAAATAATCATCCTCAATTTAACTTCTACATTATTCCACATAATATTTTGATTACCAAAAGAATAAAACTAAATATGTTTTACAACATATTTAGTTAGAACTTAAACAAACAAGAATACTCTAAAAATTTTAAAATTCGGAACAAGTATTTAAGTCATTCCTTGTAATCAATACTCGTTATTTATACAACTTGGAATTTCTATTCTAATATTGAGACTTTTACCTAAACTCAAAACTCACCGGCGTACCACTTTGGCTGTCTTTAGATATCCAAACTTTAAACTCCCCTGGTTCAGTCTTTTTTGTCATATCTGCTGTCCAGAAAGCTAAATCTTCTGCTTTTAAAGTAAAAGAAACGATTTTAGTTTCACCCGCTTTTAAAAAGATTTTTTCAAATCCTTTGAGCTCCCGAATAGGCCGAGCCAACGAACCAACAACATCACGAACATATAACTGAGCAACTTCTTTGGCATCGTATTTCCCAGAATTCTTAATCGAACATTCAATCGTAATAGAATCTCCTTCAGAAAAGATTTTTTTAGAAACCTTTGGCTCGGAATATTCAAACGTCGAATATGAAAGGCCGTATCCAAAAGGAAATAAAGGTGAATCCCCTGCATCTAAATGAAAGCTTGTATTTCCGAGCGAAGTTTGGGGCGCTCCTACAGGAATACTGTCAATCAAACAAATATTCTCAGCAGGTCTACCTGTCATTTTGTGCGAATAATATATCGGAATCTGACCTACCATTTTAGGAATAGTAACAGGTAATTTTCCTGAAGGGACTGCTTTACCAAATATTAAATCAATAAGCGCCGGTCCCGCCATTGTTCCACCATGAAAAGCATAAAGAACCGCATCAGCCTGGTTAATTTCTTTTTCAATTGTCAATGGTCGCCCTGCCATTACAATCATGACAACAGGTTTCCCTGTCTTTTTTAGCTCAGCAAGCAATTTTGACTGCTCACCCGGAAGTGATATATCTGCACGACAATGCGCCTCACCCGACAGAATTGCCTCTTCACCTACAAACAACAAAACAACATCCGATTTTTTTGCAGCTTCAACAGATCTTACAATCCCCTGTTCATTAATTTCACGACTATAATTTAATCCCTTTTCTGCAATAATCTTCAGTTTAGAACCATAAGTATCTTTCATTGCCTGCAATGGAGTCACGCTTTTATCAGCTTCTCCATCGAACACCCAGGTACCCAACTGATCGGCTGGCGCATCAGATAAAGGACCAATAACAGCAACCGTTTTTACCTGATCGGTTAATGGAAGCAAGTCTTTTTCATTTTTAAGAAGTATTGTACTCTCGGTAGCGGCTTGTTTTGCTTTTTCTAATGATTCCGAAGCATAGAAGGCAGTTGTGTCTTCTTTTGTATAAGGATTGTCAAATAATCCCAACCTAAACTTCATCCTCAAAACATTTCTGACAGCATTATCAATTTCACTTTCTGACACTTCACCCGATTTTACTAATTCTTCCAAATGAGATGTGTAAGCAAATCCCATCATATCCATATCAACACCAGCATTTGCTGCTTTTTTAGCGGCATCTTTCAAATCAGTACAAACGCCATGGCTAATCATTTGCTGGATAGAGGCCCAATCGCTGACTAATAATCCATCATATTTCCATTCAGTCCGCAATATTTGTTTGTTCAAAAACTCATTGCCAGACGAAGGAACACCATTAATATCATTGAATGAACACATAAAGCTTGTAGCACCAGCATCTAATACAGCTTTAAAAGGAGGAAGAAAAGTTTCACGCAATTGAATTTCGGGAATCCATGTCGTGTTATAATCTTTTCCCGATTCGGTTGCACCATAACCTGCAAAGTGTTTTGCGCAAGCCCCCATTGAGCTTGGATCAGACAAATTATTTCCCTGAAAACCTTTCACCATTGCAGCACCCATAACAGAAGTCAAATAAGGATCTTCTCCACATGATTCAGCAATTCTACCCCAGCGAGGATCTCTGGTCACATCAACCATTGGCGCAAAAGTCCAGCGAATACCCACTGATGTAGCTTCTTTTGCAGCAACTCTAGCACCTGCTTCAACCAGTTCTTTGTTCCAGCTTGCAGCCTGCCCCAGTGGAATTGGGAATATTGTTTTATAACCATGTATAACATCGCGGGCAAACAACAAAGGTATTCCAAGACGACTTTCTTCTACTGCTATTCGCTGAAGTTCATTCACGGTTTTTACATCTATCTCATTTAATATAGAACCAACTTTTCCTGATTTTATCTGTTCTTTCATTTCATTCGAAAGTCCATTACCGGTTAATTGATTCATTTGTCCAATTTTTTCCTGCAAGGTCATTTTTGATAAAAGATCATCGATCTTTTCTTCAATTGTTTTTGGTTGTGAACATGCCAACAATAGCAAAGAGAATGCAATCAGTACACCTGTTTTTTTCATCATTATATATTTACTTGATATTAAATTCTAATTATAGTGAATAAAATGTATAAAATTGGATGTTGCAAATTTATGTAAACAGAAACAAGGAGACGAAATATTTCCCACACAAAAACTCTACTCTAAAGCTTAATTCATACAACATTAATACGACAAATCATCACTTAAATAATTTTAAATCAGATATATAAAATTTTATATGTTATAAAACATATTTCAACACAATATGCAACCAAAAAAAACATGTAAAATTGAACTACTAATCATAAACTAGTCGACTCGAGCAAGTTGGCGCTGAGTTAACAAATCAAAAAATTTACATGTAATGAAAAAGTCAACACTTTGCCTTATTTTATTAGTAACCTTATCCGGAATTAAAACTTACGCCATACATCCGACTGTTAGAAATTATACCAGAAAAATATCCAATGCAGGAACTCAAAGCTGGGACATTGTTCAACATAAAAATGACTGGATGTATTTTGCCAACAACAAAGGGGTGATGGAGTTCGATGGAGATCAGTGGACCGTATATCCTATTAAAAATTACACAAATGTTCGATCGTTATATTATGATGAATCTGAAGATCGTATTTATGCCGGAGCTTTCAACGAATTTGGGTATTACTCAAGAAATGAAAGTGGGATATTAAAATACCACTCGCTTGTGGATAAAGTCAAGCCTGAGGAGCGCAATTTTAACGAAATATGGAATATTCATAAGATAGAAAATTCTCTTTTCTTCCAAGGAGACAACGAGATATTCCGTTTTAAGGGTGATAATGTTAAGCGATTTACTTTCACCGATAAAATCGACTGTTCGGCCGTAGTTTATAACAATCTTATTATCTCAAATACTCAAAAAGGAGTTTCTTTTCTAAATGGAAATTTATTTATGAAATTTCCAAACTCGGACATATTAAAAGATAAAAAGGTATGTGCCATCTTACCCTACCAAAAAACAAAAATTCTTTTCGTTACCGATTTTTATGGACTTTACGTCTTCAATGGCGAACGTGTGGAAGAATTCAAAACGGACATTGACAATTTTATGTCCGAAAATCAAGTGTTTTGCGCGACAATCGAGGATGACAATTTAGCTTTGGGAACGGTAAGAAATGGGCTTGTTGTAAAAAACCTGAGAACAAACACAAATATCTACTCAAATACATTTACCGGACTACAAAACAATACGATTCTGAGTATAAGTTTCGACAGGCAGCACAATCTTTGGCTCGGACTCGATAAAGGAATTGATTATGTATTAATAAATTCTCGTTGAGTTTTGAAGATACGGCTCAACTTATGGG
>JBBIID010000324.1:0-4125 GCA_037446675.1 Paludibacter sp. | reverse complement strand
CAATAGCAGCCGCAGCATGATCTTGAGTTGAATAAATATTACAACTACACCAACGCACCTCTGCACCCAGTTCAACCAATGTTTCAATTAAAACGGCAGTTTGTATGGTCATATGGAGCGAGCCCATGATACGAGCACCTTTCAATGGTTTTTGATTTCCGTATTTCGCACGCAACGCCATCAAACCTGGCATTTCCTTTTCAGCAAGCTCAATTTCTTTTCGTCCAAAGTCGGATAATGAAATGTCTGCAACTTTATAAGGCAACGAGCTAAATAGTTCTGTATTGTTCATTTGTAATAACTTTTTGATTTTTACTTTATTGTTTCATAAACA
Organism: Paludibacter sp.; assembly: GCA_037446675.1. Lineage (GTDB taxonomy): Bacteria > Bacteroidota > Bacteroidia > Bacteroidales > Paludibacteraceae > Paludibacter. The sequence continues at coordinate 3,791 of JBBIID010000324.1, read as the reverse complement.
GGAGCGCAAAGGTACTAATTTTGAACGGAATTACCTACTTTTGCAACTAATAATTATTCATAATTCAATTGGTCTAAATCTTCGAGAAAAACAGGGCATGACCATTTAAATTAACGTTTTTATTTCGATTTATGCTGGTAGATATACACTCGCATCAAACTACTCAAAAAGGAAATGTTGTTCAAAATCTAGATCTTTCAAGTGCCGAGAAATATTTTTTTTCTAACGGACAAGGCTATTTCTCTGTTGGAATTCATCCTTGGATTGCAAATGAATTTACTTTCGAGAAATTAGAGCAACTTGAAAAACTATTTTCCGATCCACGTTTCCTGTTTGTAGGCGAATGTGGCTTGGATAAAAAATGTGACATCCCGTATCAGCAACAATTGTTAGCTTTCGAGCAACAAATTTTACTTTCAGAGAAACTAAAGAAACCGTTGATAATACATTGTGTAGGCTACTTTAATGAACTTTTCGAAATAAAAAAAGAACTTCAACCTAAAGGAGTTTGGATAATACACGGGTTCAGAGGCAAACCACAATTAGCCCGGCAAGCCTTAAAAAACGGTTGTGCATTGTCCTATGGCGAACACTTTAACGAAGAATCCGTAAAAGTTACTCCGCTTGATAAACTCTTTGCTGAAACCGACGAAAGTAAAATAGCCATTGACGAGATTTACAATCGACTATCAAAAATAAAACAATGCAATCCCAACGATTTGAATGCTGGTCATTTACTCCTAAATGCTAATATTAAACAAAACACATTGTAATTTTGTTAAACATATCCTTTAAAAGTACCATAAACCTCAATCAGGCAAAATTCTTGCAGTTTATTTTTGTACTTTTGCAACTCTTACAAAATTTAACACAAACATGAGAAAATTCAATTTAATAATACTTTTTACTGCGCTTGGGGTTGGTATTTTTGCTCAAGGTTTTTCATCACTTCAACAACGCAAACTTACAAATGCGCTAACAGCTATTTCAAATTTATATGTGGATAGCATAAACGACAAAAAATTGGTTGAAGATGCGCTGGAAGCAATATTAAAAGATTTGGATCCGCATTCATCTTATATTCCCAAAGAAGAAGTGGAGAGAGTGAACGAACCGTTGGAAGGAAGTTTCGAAGGGGTTGGCATTCAGTTTCAATTGCTGGAAGACACACTTTTGGTAGTGCAAACCATCTCAGGCTGTCCTGCCGAGAAAGTAGGCGTTATGCCCGGCGACAGAATTATATACATTGATGGCGAACTGGTTGCTGGCGTAAAACTTCAGAATTCGGATGTCATGAAGCGATTGCGCGGCCCTAAAGGTACCGAAGTAACGGTAAAAATACTTCGCCGCGGAAAAAGTGAACTGTCAGTATTCAAGATTGTTCGCGATAAAATTCCACTATATAGTGTCGATGCAACTTATATGATCGGCAAAGACATTGGTTACATAAAAATCAACAACTTTGGAAATACTACCGTTCAGGAATTCCAAAAAGCCTTCCTGAAACTACAAAAAGAAGGTATGAAAAGCCTGATTTTAAGTTTGCAAGGAAATGGCGGAGGTTATTTGAGTGCGGCTATTCAGCTTGCCGATGAGTTTTTATCAGCAGATAAATTAATTGTATATACTCAGGGATTAAATCAGCCAAAGTCGGTGGCCGAATCAACATCCACCGGAGGATTTGAAAAAGGAAAATTAATTGTTTTGGTGGATGAATATTCCGCATCGGCCAGCGAAATTGTATCCGGCGCTTTGCAGGATTGGGATAGAGCAATCATCGTCGGACGCCGTTCGTTTGGGAAAGGACTCGTTCAACGCCAGTTTCCACTCATCGACGGTTCAATGATGCGATTGACAACCGCCCGATATTATACACCTACCGGACGTTGTATACAAAAATCTTACAAAGATGGCATTGATAAGTACGAACATGATTTAATTGATCGTTATAACAATGGAGAATTGCTTCATGCCGACAGCATTCATTTTCCTGACTCTCTGCGCTATCAAACGCTTACTTTGAAACGAACCGTGTATGGCGGTGGAGGTATCATGCCGGATATTTTCGTTCCGCTTGACACAACTAAATTTACCGATTATCATCGCAAGATTGTGAATCGTGGAATTTTAAACAAAGCCAGCGTTCAGTACATCGACCAACACAGAACTGAACTTAAAAAGAAATATTCCACTTTCGATAAGTTCAATAAAGAATATGAAGTTGGCAATGAGATTCTAAATGAGCTGAGAAAACAAGCCGAAAACGAAAAAATAGAAATTGATTCCGCTCAGGTAGAATTATCCAAGCCGTTGATTAAGCTTCAGATAAAGGCATTAATTGCCCGAGACCTTTGGGAAATGAACGAATATTATAAAATTATGGATGTTGAAAACGAATCGTTGCAAAAGGCAGTTCAAATACTTACTACTCCCGGTAAGTACGAGGAAATTTTAAAATAAAACTAATTCGAAACACCCTAAAAGCAATACGTTTCACAAACAATTGTTTTTAGGGTGTTTTTATTTTTATATATGTACAATTATTTTTTAGAACACTGGGTAGAAATTACCGGAACCATTTTAAGCCTTATCTATTTATACCTTTCCATTAAACAGGAAATCGGTTTATGGATATTTGGTTTTCTGTGTTCTGCTCTTTATGTTGTGGTCTTCTGGCAAAGCAAGTTTTATGCGGATATGAGTCTACAGTTTTACTATTTAGGCGTGAGTGTTTATGGCTGGATAAATTGGAAAACAGGCGCACACACGAACAACAACGAAATTAAGATTGAAAAAACAAAATTTAAACCCGCTGTGTTATTATTCATATCAGCAGTGATTATTTATTTTATTTACTATTTTGTTTTACAGAACTTTACCGATTCTCCACTTCCAAAAGCTGACTCTTTTACTACGGCATTGAGTATTGTAGCAACCTGGATGCTTGCGCGGAAGCTTATTGAGAACTGGCTTTTGTGGGTTATTATCGATGGAGTTTCGGCAGGATTATATTTGTACAAACAATTATATCCAACGTCCATATTATTTTTTATTTATACGGTAATGGCATTGGTCGGATATTTGCAGTGGAGAAAGGCTATGACAAAAACTTAAGGTAAAATGTAACTATGAAATTTATTTTACTAAACATACTGTTTCTTTTTCTTATTATTCCAAATGTCTTTGCTCAAGGCTCGGCATATTGTGGATCATACAAAAAGTCGAAGCCAATTGTCCTTAATAATGTAAGCAACACAACAATTACAGGACTTTCTATATCCAACTCCAAAGGCCATTGTATCGAGCTAATCAATTGTTCGAACATAACGATTCAGAATTGCAAACTAAGCAACGCTAAAGGCCAAGGCATCAATTTATATAAATGTAAAGGTATTACGATTCAGAATTGCTCAATCGACTCGGTTGCTACAGGAGTTTTTGCCGGAGCAAGCACAGGTATCAGAGTTCTTTTCAACGATATAAAAAACGTATTTGGACCAATGCCACGTGGACAAATGGTTCAGTTTGCCGAAGTCTATGGAGAAGGCAATTTAATTAGCCATAATGCATTCGAAAACATATCGGGGCAAAGTAGTCCGGAAGATGCAATAAACCTGTTTAAATCGCACGGAACAGAGAATGAACCAATAAAAGTCATTGGAAACTGGATTAGAGGCGGTGGTCCTTCGCAATCAGGAGGTGGCATAATGACAGGCGACATGGGAGGTTCGTATATTTTGGTGCAGGATAATATACTCGTTGATCCCGGTCAATACGGAATTACAATTGCA
>JBBIID010000323.1:0-4127 GCA_037446675.1 Paludibacter sp. | reverse complement strand
GATAATACGTATAATCTGGATGAAGTTGATCGGGCGCAGGTTTAGTTTTAATGTTATCGCCAAACTGATTCAGAACCGATTTGTTTCCTGACGGTTTCAACAACGAAACATCTTTAGTCATAATTCCGTATTGACCGTTATTCTGAAGCAAATTGTTAGTCAATGTCACATTGTCGCAACCGGACACCATTGCATCTATTGAAATACCATCTATATCGTTTCCTTCAGCCCAATTATTGTTGATAGTTAAGCGTTCGCTGTCGCAAATTCCGGACATTTTGTTTCGAGACATTTCGCAACCAATAACCGATACATTACGTGAAGACGAAATAGCAATCCCATTCCCCCATGGAGAAGAATCGAAACGACTGTTCAGCACTTCCGCTTCATTTACATACGACAAATTCAAATTGTGGTGAAAACCTGCACCAGGAACTACACTGGAACCATTGTCGCTAAAATTACAGCGATCAATTTTTATATTCGAACCACCAACAATCAATAAACCGTTTTTAGTAAAGTTCTGAATAGTCACATTTTCAAACAGGATATTTTTTATAACACCACCTTTTTCTGATCTAAAAACAATGCCTTCGCGGCTAGGCGCACTCATATATGAACGTCCGCGTCGATCGTGATTCGGATCATTGTTGGTTACAACGGTAACAGCGCCTTCGATAAGCAAATCACGAAAAACAACATTATTAAGATTATCATCTCCACAAACGATAGTTTCTGACCTTTTATCGGGAGCAAGAAACAATATGGTCTCTTTTCCATAACCAACAAGCGTCAGTCCACTATAAATTTTTAGAGGCTCATCGAGTGTATGAATGCCTTTTCCTAATACAATAGTGATATTTTTCCCTTTGTTCTCATCCAGAACCTTCTGAATATTTTCTCCGGCTTCAATACGAACAGCATTCGAAGGAAATTCTTTTGTATTTTTTACTAACGCACCAGTTTCCGTAGATTTTAGAAAATCGACTACGGGCAAAGTTGTTAACTGTTTATTTGTGTGAACAGAAAATTTACGCAAGCCTGTAAGTGTACTGATCGGGAACTGCGGACGCGCCTTCAACATGATTTCCTTTGTATTCGGGAGTTCGATTCCACGAAAACTCGTATAATAATCATAAATTGATTCGTAAATATCTTTGTATTTATCCAGATCGCGTTTAGACAGAACTCCATAAATATCGAGATCGTGTCCCAAAAACATCTGTGAATTCTGCTCAAAAGTGTAAGCCAAACGATCTTGAGCTACGCTGTAAAAGTCCAGACCTTGCGTTAAAGCTGTTTGTGCAGCCTTAGCAAATTCTCCAATCCCCAATTGTACATGTCCCCAATCGCGTGTTGCTTCCTGACATTGTCCGCCCGGATAAACATATTTTGTAATACCCGAATTTCCAATTCCCCAATAAAAACGCTCAACAGCACGATTGAAAATTGTCACATCATCAACAAAAATACCTATACACATCATGGTGCTTATCATTGAGGCATCCCAGTTTCCGTTGGCTTCGGTAAAGAAATCTTTAATTGTTGGATAAAAAACAGTCATCACCATTCGTTTGAACTGGTCAAGGTCTTTTTGTTTCCAATCCGGATAGGAATATTTGAGTATCTCTGCGGCATTTAGAATATAATAGCCATTAAGTCCAACATTCAGTTTGGCATTGTTTGCATCGAAACTTCTTAATTTGTATGACCACGCACTGAGAATTTCAATTGCTTTTTCGGCATACGCTTTATCGCGTGTAATGTACCACATCACAGCAAAACGGTACACCGCATTGGCACTTTGTCCAAACTCTTTTCCACCCACACTGTTTTCACCATATGGACCTTCAGAGATAAAAGAAACAGGCTGAACAGTAAAATCTAGTGAAGTTTGTTTTCTCAGATTTTCAAAGCAGTTTTCCAAGGTTCTACTCCTTTCAGTGCGTTTTCGCGCATGAAATCAAGATCCTCCTGACTTTGAGCCATTCCCGGATGAGCAAACGGTTTTGTTAGATAAACACTTTTAGAATTTGTTGTAGGGCGATAAGCATTTTCTTTTCCAAATTCGTAATTAGGCTTATTTCCCATTCTGATGCGCAATACGCCACCTTTCATAATATCGTCGTGCGAAATAAAGCTGAAATTGTACTTTGCTCCATTTAAATCAGCACTTTGGATATAGATGTTTTCAGGTGAATTGTTGATTGTTTCGACTACGAACTTTTTACCGTTATCGAGATTAATCGTGGCTTTGTCGAACAGCGGACTGCCCAAAACATATTGTCCGGAAGCGGTAGAAACAGGATAAAAACCAAGAGAAGACAAAATATACCATGCCGACATCTGACCGCAATCCTCGTTGCCAACAATACCTTCATGTTGATCGTGATAAAACTTAGTCATAATATCGCGAACCAAACGAGCCGATTTCCATTGCTTACCAATATACGAGTACAAATAAGCAATATGGTGACTTGGCTCGTTACCATGTGCATACTGTCCAATACAACCTGTCAAATCGACAAGTACGTCCGGATCGTTTCCTGAATCGAGCGTAAAAAATGTATTTAATTTATCTTCGAAAGCTTTTTCGCCACCAAGCAAATCAATCAATCCTTCGACATCTTGTGGTACCAGCCACAAATATTGCCAGGCATTACCTTCTGCATAATCGGTTGCCCAAGGTTTCATCGATTTAAGCGGCGAAAATACCGGATTCCAGCTTCCATCAGCCATTTTACCTCTGAAAAAGCCTGCTTTTTCATCATAATAAAGGCGGTAATTCTGAGCCCGTTTACTAAAATATTGGTAATCGGCGGTTTTCCCCATCTTCTTTGCCATTAAAGCAATTCCGGCATTGCCAATAGCATATTCAAGAGCCATTGCCACCGGTCGGTTGTTCATTTTATCAGAAGGGATGGCTTTGAAATCACGATCGTAATCCAACCCTCTGAAATAGCTCATGGCTGTTGTTTTCAGCGCTTCGAATGCTTTTTCGGCATCAAATCCCTTGCAACCTTTCAAATAAGCTTCGGTGATAATCTGAAAACTGGAAAGTCCAACCATTGTTCCCGTATCATATCCGCGCAAGTGCCAGATAGGAAGTTTTCCTGTTTCCTGAAAAACTGCTAACATACTGTTTACAAAGTCGGCAGTACGTTTCTGATCTATTATGGTAAACAGCGGATGAACGGCACGATAAGTATCCCATAACGAGAAGATGGTGTAATTATCGAATCCCGGATTTTTATGGATTTTCCAATCAGATCCCATATAATCGCCATTATGATCGTTAAACAATGACGGATGCATCATCAAATGATACATGGCTGTGTAAAAAATCCGTTTATCCTGATTGTTTTTAGTTTCTACGTCTATTTTTGCAAGTTCCTTGTTCCATTTTTCGTCGGCAAGTTTTGCAATTTCTTCAAAATTCCATCCAGGGATTTCGGCTTTGATATTCATGAGTGCATTATCGGCACTAACAGGGGAAATTCCCACTTTCAACATCACAACTCCCGGCGATTTTGCGAAAGAAATTAATCCTTTCAGGGATGCATTTTTTGATTTTTTACCCTGCTGTTTGTCGTTATTATTATAAATAGCAAAATCGGTGATAGGTACGGAAGATTTGATCGCGAAAAAAACCTGCTGCTTTTTTGCCCAGCCTTCAGAACTGCGATACCCTTTAATTGTGTATTTATCAGCTAATTCGATGTAAGTATCGGTCGACTTATCGTTAAGACCTTCCTTTAAATCAATTACAATACGGGCATTATCTCCTTTTGGGAAAGTGTATTTATGAAATCCCACACGTTCTGAAGCCGTCAGTTCGACTCCAACTTTGTAATCGTCGAGCAGCACGCTATAATAGCCCGGAGCACATTTTTCATTTTTATGGCTAAATTTGGAAGCGTAACCGCTGAAACGTTCAGTTTCTTTCCCTTTGTCCAGCTTTACATCGCCCATATAAGGCATAATAAGGACATCACCCAAATCGCCGATTCCCGTTCCACTTAAGTGTAACTGCGGGAAACCAATAATAACACTATCTCTGTAATTATAGCCCGAACACCAATCCCAACCTTTAAAAAAATTGGATGGCCCAACCTGCACAGCTCCAT
>JBBIID010000322.1:1101-4130 GCA_037446675.1 Paludibacter sp. | reverse complement strand
ATCAGTTTACAGACAAAACTTCATTTCGATACGCACGCTATTTATCCGGCAGTTCAAGCTACGGGAATGTTGCCGAACTGGAATTTTACCGAGAATCAGAAAAACTTCACGGCACTATTATTGGTACATCTGGCTCATGGGGAAATTCAGGAAATACTATCAGCAAAGCTTTTGATGAAAATGTAAACACTTTTTTCGATTCACCTGAAATAAATAATTCGTGGGTAGGACTTGATTTTGGCGAAACAACTGACAAATATTCACGCTGATTTATTATCAATAGTTTATCTCAATTCCATAACCAACAATCTATCAATCAAATCTTATCAGCCACTAAAAAAAATTACGATCTTCAATACAACAGGGCAAGTTGTGTTTCAAAAATTTGAAGCAGAGAATGCGATGAACATTCCATTTTCCTACACCCAAGGTCTATATTTAGTCTTATTAGAAGGCAAAAACAATATAAGTGTATGTAAAATTTTGAAATAAACATCAATTTATTTCTATTTCACTACCCAAATTTACTCCAAAGCTTTTTTGCTCGTCTCCAATCAAGCAAAAAAGCTTTTTATCTTATTGTCAAATAACAATTCAAAATAAGAATAAATATAAATTATTATAAATAAAAATGCTATAAAAACTGTAGGATTGCTGTATTTTACAATCAAATTTATATTTATAGGCACATAAAAGCGAAATAAAGCCTGTTAATTCACATTTATAAATTCTTATATATAAGAAAATTAAATTCAATAAAACATAAAAGTATTAACACTACAATTTAAAATTTTGTATAAAAAGAAATAATTAATATCTTTGTCGCTCTAAATTATTTAATCAAATTTTTATTAAAAAGGCTATAAACCTCGAGCGTTCTTTTTTATTCTGTTTGTATCAAAATTTATTTTTGAAATTTATTTATTTGTTTAAAATAAAGCTTTCATTTGCAAACGATTTTTATCCGAAAAAATCAAACAAAGTATCTTAATATTTTGTTATCATTATGAAATTAACATTACTACGAAATGAAAGATGGAACTGAGAATTCACTATTACTATACTAACTCAAAAATTTACGAAAATGAAAAACGAAAACGAAAAAGTAATGCTAAGCGAGGAAGAAGAAAACCTTAGCAAATTGCTGAAAGTTCCGGCTTATAAAGTTGGTGCTTATTCTGTAGATACAGCAAAAAAAATGCTAACTATCAACGGGGAATCTAAAAAATTAACTAACAAAGAGTTTCTGTTGCTTGTTTTGTTTGCCGCTAATGCTAATGATTTTGTAGATCGTAAACACGCTCTTAAAACTATCTGGAAAGATGACAATTACTACAACTCAAGAAGTATGGATGTATACATTTGCAAATTACGCAAATTACTGAAAGACGATGAAGGTGTTGTGATTATCAATATTCACGGAAAAGGATATAAAATGATTGTTCCGGCATAATTTTATAATTCCATTCTCAAAAAAAAACTGTCTCAGAAAAAATTTCTGAGACAGTTTTTTTTTGAGCCTCTTGTCGGATTCGAACCAACGACCCCGAGATTACAAATCACGTGCTCTGGCCAACTGAGCTAAAGAGGCAAGTGGGTAAGCACCCTGCATCGCACCGCTACAACCTTTCACCCTTGCTGCGGTCAAGCCCTGGGGGAGTTCAAAGGGAGCTGGTCGTGTAGGACTTACCCGGGCACAAAAGTAGTGCTTTTTCGGGAATCTGCAAGGGGTTTAGACTACATTTATGTCATTTAAATTATACATTACTCATTTTCAGAAAGCTATTTTTAAAAATATTTTCAGAAATAAAAAAATCCGGGTTTTTCAACCCGAATTTTTAGTATGAATTGCAAGTATTATGGCAGATAAAAGCAATAATTCATACATGTTTTATCTTATTATTTCACTTCTTTTGCTGTTTGTTCGAATTCAATATTATCTATACAAACGTAAGCTGGGTTGTTTAAATAAACACCTGATTTATCGCTCGAATCGAAAGTGATAGTTATTTTGTCGACTTCACCAAGTGAACTTAAATCTACTTTTTCCCAATTTTTAGAAATAAACGATTTGTTATTTCTAAAATCGGCAAGATAATAATCAACTTTTCCGGTTTCAACTGAGGACATATATCCTTTTATAGTAACTTTAAACCAATCACCTTTTCCACCATCTCCTTCTTTCGAAAATATACGGCTAAATTCTGTGCCAGCTACCATAGCTCTATAAGCATAAGTGGAATTTGTTAGCATTGCACTTTTTATTTTATACTTTCCATCTATATTTGCTCCGCAAACTATAGAAGCAGAATCATAAGCTAATGCGAATTTTTTTGAATCGAATGCTCCACTTCCAGCCATCACACTATATTGGTTGCCATAACCAGAAGTAACCGAATCAGTTTTTTCTGAACATGCAAAACCTGACCAAACAACATACTTATAACCATCATAATCCATTTCAAAATAGGAATTAGAAAACTCAATACTACCTGCTGTAAACGAGGATGTACTATCAGTTCCAGCCCAATAGCCATTTTCGCCAAGTTCTACATCTTCAAAATCGATTACAGTTTTTATTTTATTTTCTGAAGGTTCACAAGAAGTGATGACTACAGCCAATGCAATTAATCCAAAAAGTAAATTGTTCTTTTTCATTTTTTATTTGTTTTAAATATTAATAATTTCAGAAATTAAAACAACATAAATGAAATGCAACGGAATTAAGAGAGACATATTTTATGTCTGAATAACAGGAATGAATAACACAAGATGATACAAACCCGTTTTTTGCAGTTAATCCCGAATGCAAAAAATACGTTGTGAAATAGTTTGGCAGGTCTTCTGACTTACTCCCGAAATTGAACGCCTTCCCGAGTTTATTTACCAGTGGCAAAAGAATTGTTCAATACGTTTTCTTCTCTTAGACTTCCTTTTGAGAAAATTTTTTGAGAGGTTTAGAGTTTACAGCAGCGGGTACTGTTTCGGACTTACACCGAATTCCCTTTTTTCGATTCAACGAACATTGT
>JBBIID010000322.1:0-1057 GCA_037446675.1 Paludibacter sp. | reverse complement strand
ATTCATTTCGAGCAAGCATCTTTTCATAAAATCAAATCAGTACTTAGTTTAAACTGTTGAAAATTAAGAAAATAAACAAACCATGTATTAAACTTGCATCGATACACAGGAAAAAATATTAATTTTGGAATGAATTATAGCCAAATATGAACAACGAAACAAAACAATTTATAATTGATCACACCGCCGATGATGTTCACAAATTATCGTTGCAATCTCAACGCAATGCTTTGATTGACTTTAACCTTGCTATACGACAAATTGCGGGACGGCAAAAAATCAAATCAAAAGTTCCTACATTTTTTGAAAATATTGATATACTTTATCCTGTTCAATTATCGCTTGAGCAGTCTTCCTCGGAACTAACGGCGGCATATAAATCCTCCTTATGCAAAGGGGATACATTGATAGATTTAACCGGAGGCTTTGGAATAGATTGCTTTTTTATGTCAATGCGTTTTAAGAAAGCAATTTACGTTGAAAGAAACAATGAATTATGCAAACTTGCAGAACATAATTTTAATATTCTTAATAAATCGCAAATAGAAGTTGTTAATTCAATTGCAGAGGACTTTGTTCCAACAATTGAATCTGTCGATTGGATTTTTATTGATCCTGCGCGAAGGAACAAGGCTGGAAATAAAGTAGTACTTCTTTCCGACTGCGAACCTGATATTAGCAAACTATCGACGAAATTGCTTGAGAAATCCAATAACGTGCTGGTAAAGCTTTCTCCAATGATTGATGTTACTTCTGCGATAAATGAATTGACTAACGTTTCGGAAGTTCACACTGTAAGTGTTGAAAATGAATGTAAGGAAGTTTTGTTGATCTTACAAAGACAAAACACATCGGGCACAAAAATCAAGGCAATAAATTTACTGAAAGGAAAGGATAATCAGAGCTTCGAATTCGACAGCGACGATGAAAAAAATGCAAATTTGGCTCTTGCTACAAATATTGAAGATTATCTGTACGAGCCTAATGCCTCAATTATGAAGAGCGGAGCTTTTAAGCTGGTTTGTTCTGCTTTCAACCTAAAAAAATTACATAAAAA
>JBBIID010000321.1:0-4134 GCA_037446675.1 Paludibacter sp. | reverse complement strand
CGTTTCTTAAAGCTGGATAGCCGGGTACGGGTGAATAAAACGAAAAGTTATTATCCACGGCTTCTTTGGCAGCTTGTTTTATGTGATCGGGAGTGTAAAAGTCGGGTTCACCCACACTTAAGTTAATCACATCAATCCCCTGAGCCTTAAGCTCATTACTTTTCTGGGACATGGCAAGCGTTTCCGAAGGAGAAAGTGCTGCCAAGCGTTCTGATACTGGAAACATAATTTGTCTGTTTAAAATTTTATTATTACGCTACAAAAGTAATCAAAAAAAAGTCATTTTTGTTCAAATTTAAAACCTCAGCCATTAAATTTGTGGAATTTTGATATTTTTCTCTTGTAGTTTAGTTTGGATGATTTCTTTGGTTGATTGGTAGCCTAACTCGAATATTTCACGACTTTTATCAACGTCGAAGGTTTCATAGTTTCCCATATCTACAGGTTCTATAAGGAAATCGCAGAGTTCTTTATCATGTAATATATTCGCTTTAAACATAAAATGATAGGAACGAAAGGCCACGTTTAATATATTGGGTTTATAATCATCCGCTACTAAAGGGCTGGCGTTAATCCCAATTACAATGTCGCAATCTTCGCGAATCGTTGATACGGGAAAGTTTTTCAGCACACCGCCATCTACATAATGAACACCATCAATTTTTTTAGGGCTAAAAAGGATAGGAATACTGCACGAAGCGATGATTGGCTCCACGAGTTTTCCGGAAGAGAAAGTTACACTTTGTCCTCTGTCCAAATCGGTAGCAACCACTCGCAACGGAATTTGGAGTTCTTCAAAAGTTTTGGCTTTTAGCTTTTTGTTCAGAAAATTCTGAAAGGCATCGATTTTGAAAAATCCACCATCGGGTAATTGAATTTTCGTCATTTGACGGAAGCTAATGTCTTCGAAAAGTGTTGCAATTTCGTCGGGCGAATGGCCATCGGCATACAGAGCACCGACCACCGAGCCTGAACTTACTCCCGAAATCAGATTTGGTTTAATGTTGTGCTCTTCCAGCGCTTTTAAAACTCCGGCGTGACAAAGGCCTTTTATGCCACCACCGCTTAGTGCGATACCAATTTTATATGGTTTTTTGTTGAATAAATCGAGTAGATCCATTTCTGCTTTTTTCTAGTTGGTTTTATAAATGTGATTAAAGCAAAATTCGTTTGGAGCAAAAGATTTGTAGGTTATACCGAGTATTTGGAAAACTTATCCATCACCCTTTCGTAATAAGTTTTAGAAACAGGGATATCTGGAGTGTTGAGGGCATCGAGCTCTAAAAAAATACCATCTTTTGTTTTTCGTAATACTTTTACTTTGTCGAGGTTGACAATATAAGAGCGGTGACAACGCACTAAAGCACTGTCTTTCGTCAAATTTTCCTCCATCCATTTCAGCGAATTTCTGATTAAGAAGTGGGAAATTTTGGATTTGTTGAGGTAATGTATCGTTGCGTAATTATCGGCTGAATCGACAAATAGAAGATTCTCCAAAACAATTGTAATTTTAATTTCGCCTTTTTCGTCAGGGAAAGCAATCAGTGATTTTTTTTGCACTTCGGCTACTGTTTCCCCTTGTGTGATTTTTTGCAGCATTTGGTTTTTATCCCGCCATGAAAAATAAAGCCATAATATTGAATAAGGAAGCAATAGTACCAAGCTTGTATTGATCGTAGAATTGTGAAATATCTCCATGAAATCGCGATTCATTCCTTCTTTGGGAATGAACTTTGAAAATAGAGAATAAAAAAGCGACATGGAAACTATTTCGGCCAGCACCCAAAGTGCATAGTGCCAGTAAAGAATATCATGTTTTTTTACATAAGCCAGCATAATTAGTCGGCTAATGACCACAACAAGCATCCCGATGAGGATAATCAGACTGGAAAAAAAGAAGTATTTAAACTGTGATATGTTTGGATACCAGTTCTGCGAGCCAAATGGTTGGAAAATATTAATAAACAGCAATGCGAAAATTGCTGTAAAAAATATCAACCTCATTACGTTGGTTTTTTCGTACAAATAAGCAGGAATCTTAGTATTCATTTGTGTTGTCTTATTTCGGAAATGGCATTTGCAAAAGTATATTATTCTTGTCAAACAAGCAAACTGCTTTGTCCCAGAGTTGTCCAATTTCATCCCTTTATTCCGAATTTTATCCCTCATTTTATAAAATTGTCCCAGCAGGCGAGTATGTTTACCGTAAAATTGGACTTTTAGTGCCGTAATAGTTTAATTTGCAGTGTTTTAAATTTAAAAAATCGAAATATGGATTACGTAAATCGTTATAAGGAGCTGAATGCCAAATTTTGTCTGGGAAAAGATACATTGTTACCCGATTCCGGTGTTAGTATTCGCTTTTATCGTTTTCAAAGTCGACCATTGTCGTTGGTTAATAACTCAACTCTTGTGGAGCCGACAGATGAAATGATAAATGAAAATCTACTTTTCTCGTATCCTGTACTTGTTCCTGCCGGTTGTAAAAAAACAGATAAAGCTATCCTGCTTTTGCATGGTTTGAATGAACGAAACTGGAGCAAGTATTTAACGTGGGCAGAGTTTTTATCTACCCATACGCGCAAGCCGGTTATTCTTTTTCCGATAGCTTTTCATATGAATCGTTCGCCTTTGTCGTGGTCGAATCCGCGGGATTTGCAGCAAGTGTTAGAAATCCGTCGCCGACAAAATGGTGAAGATCGTTCATCGAGTTTTGCCAATGTGGCACTAAGCAAACGAATAAGCGAGCATCCGCATCGTTTCTATAGTTCCGGAAGGCAGAGTGTAAGCGATTTAACTTATTTGGTGTCGCAGATAAAGCTGGGAGAGCATGAATTATTCTGTAAAGATACGCATGTCGATATTTTCTCATATTCTATCGGTGCGTTTTTATCCGAAATCACTTTGATGGCAAATCCCGGAAATTTGTTTTCCGATTCGAAATTGTTTTTGTTTTGTGGTGGCGGTATTTTTAGTTCCATGATGGGAGAGTCCCGAAGTATTATGGATAAAAGTGCTTTTGCTGTTTTGTATAACTTTTACATGAACGATTTTAAATCGGATAATTTCAACGAAAGTGATATGGTTTCGAAAGCTTTTGATAGGATGATAGCTCCTGAACGGGATAAAAATGAGCGGGAAAGTTTTTTTCGGAATTTTGGTGCGAAACTCACAGGAATCTCTTTGGTCAACGATATTGTAATGCCATTTTGGGGTGTAGAAGAGGCGTTGGGAAAAGAAACGGCGGATTCTAGAATGGAATTACTGGATTTTCCATTTGTTTACACGCACGAGAATCCATTCCCTGTAAATGGAAAGGATGCTGCTGATGTCAATCGCTCATTTAATAGAGTTTTCGAAAAAGCTGCGCAATTCTTTGTGTAGAGTATTTTTATGTGAGAACACAAGCAATAGCAATGCTGCAAAATTTAGAATAAATGCTTTCGCTGCGGGAGGTGAGAACCACAGGGTTGGTTGTTCCTTGAAGCAATCCACCCATTTGCGCTCCCGCAAAAAGCGCTAGACCTTTGTAAAATGTATTGGCACATTCAAAATTAGGGAAGATGGCAATGTCGGTATCGCCCAACACCGGAGTTTGTACTTTTTTTATACTTCCGCGTTCTTTGTCCAATGCCAGAAAAATGTCCAGTGGACCGTCCATTATTACGTCGCCAAACTCTCCGTTTCGCCACATTTGCATTATGTCCATATAGTCCTGCATGTAATGTATTTTCGGATTGGCAACTTCAGTGGCATGGATCAGTGCTACCTTAGGTTTGGCAATGCCAAACTTGTATGCTGTTTGAATGGCATATTTAATCATGGCAGTACGCTGATACAAATTTGGAGAAGGAATCACCACCGGATCGGAGAAGAAAAGTAATTTGTGGTAGCCGGGAATTTCCATTGCAGCATTGTAAGTTAATACATTTCCGGGAGGTAAAATACCTTTTTCCTTATCGAGAATTGCCCGCAAAAGCACATCCGTATTTACAAGTCCTTTCATTAAAATGTCGGCCTCGCCAGACTTAACCATTCTCACAGCTTCCACAGTAGCTTCGTGAACTTCAGGAATGTCGATAATATGAATAAACGGAGATGGATTATGGCTAAACAGCTCCGGGGATTCGATTG
>JBBIID010000320.1:0-4138 GCA_037446675.1 Paludibacter sp. | reverse complement strand
CCCTGTTGCAGCATGTATTTCAACTTCTCCAACAGTAGTCAAAGTCGGAAATTCAAGCGCTGCGCCTTCAGAACTTTTACCTAGAAGTACTCGATTAGTGTGTTTCTCACCCGTAGCACAAGTAACCGAACCTGTGTATAGAAAAGTTTTTACGAAATTAAATCCGTTAGCTGAATAAGTTGGATAACTTCCCGAAGCATAAGCCGTCGTTGCAACATCGCCCCAAGTTCCATTTCCAAAATCAGTAAGAATTCTTTCTACAGAATCTGGTGTCGGTGGAGTGCTTATTTTTCCTGAATACTTGCTTAGTTCAATATCATCAACAACAAACCAACCTGCATTTACATAATTTGGATCCGTCGAGACTGTAGCATACAAAATAATTTTGAACGTATTCACTGAATCTCTAATGGGAACTAGAATTTTCGCAAAGCCGGGACTGGCAGATTTATTAGGAAAATCATAAGCATTATATGTTTGTAAAATTGTTGTATCATTATCAATCACTTTACCTACATAAAGCGTCATATAAGTTGCATTTGCGTTTTTAGAAACATAAAACGAGAGCGTATCGGCACCAGTTACCGATGGGCTGATAAGATTTTTTTCGTACCTACCAGATCCTGCCGGATCAAATTTTATGGCATAATTTGCAGAAAAAGTCAATCCCGTATGATTAAGCGAGGTGGTAGAACTACACTGACGAATCCAACTAGAAGGAGAAGATGACGCAAATCCTTCCTGGAAATGGTATTCAGCAGTTGCCCCTAAAAAAGAAATGCTTGCGAAGACAAATAGCAATGTAAATGTAAGTCTGTTCATAATAATGAGAAAGTGAATCCGAACGTCGGTTAGAATCACCGACGTTCGATTAATTCTATTAATATTTTATTGTATTTTACTTTATTGAAATTTTTTGAGTTGTTTGTTTTCCCATTTTATTTATAAATCTGACAACATACATCCCTGCAGGTAAATTAGTATTTACTCTAATTGTGTTATCAGCTTTAAAAATCTGAAGTCCTTGCAAACTGTATACAGCAAGATTGCCACTTTCTGGGGCAATTATTGTTTTATCATTCACGATAATCTCATGATTTAGTCCTATTTTATCAGTTCCGGTTCCTAAATCGGCCAACGTAGTAATAGTTTCAGAAGATAATGAAACAAACGAATCGGAGTAATTAACATCTCCATCTCCAGCTGCCTGAACTTTATAAGTGTAATCATTTTCAGGAGTTAAGCCTGTTACATTATACGAACTTGCTGTTTGCCCAATCACAGCAAAAGGAGCTCCATCAACCAAAGTTATTCCGGTATAAACAAAAATATTGTATCCTGTAGCATTGGATACCGGTGTCCAGTTGGTAGTGAATTCTGTTGCCGACACTTCAGTCGCATTACTAATTACAGGTTTATCCAACAATGCAGGATTTGTAGCTCTGGTAATAAGTTTCCATAAATAATATCCACCTCCACTTGCATTTTCAATTCTCAATTTTGTTGGTATACTTCGGGAAATAGGAATAATATATACAGAGTCCATTCCCGAGTCTTTAGTGGATTGTTCATAAATATATGTACCAATTAAATTCCAGCTTCCAGCTTCCAGTTTCAGAATTATATTCTTTTAAAGAAATTCCATTTCCAGCAGTACCTGCTGCTCCATGAATTTCAATTTGCTCAATAGATGCCACAGCAGGAAGCACAACTTTTCCGCCATATGATGATTTATCCAACGAGATTCTATTCGTATGCGTTAAACCTTTGAGATCTTTAGTAGATCCGGCATACAGTCCGGCAGAGATTAACTCAAAACCATTTACAGAACTTGATGGATAAGATCCGGCACTATAATTTGTGCTAGCAGGTGTTCCCCAACTTTCATCGCTGAAATCAGTACTGATAGCAGCAGGAGCATTTAATGTGGTTACAACTTCCGAACTAGACGATTCATCTGAGTTTGAGTTATTCACACCATCTCCTTTTGCAATTACAGTATAAGTATAGTTGGTATTTGGAGTTAGTCCTCCTACAGAAAAACTTGTTGTCACTTGATCAGAAGCTATGTTTGTACTTATTAAATTTACTCCTTGATATACTTTTATCACATAACCAACAGCATTTTCAACAGTTGACCAATTAGCAACAAAACTTTCTGAAGCGATTGAAGTTGCGCTTCCTACAACAGGTGCATTTGGCAATTTAGGAAGATTTGAAACATATGAAAACACCTTAACATCCCATAAATTTAAAGAACTATTTGAAGTTACGATTCTAATCGTCGTAGGTACTGAATAAGTTAGATTGAATGTGTATAGTTTAATAACATCCTTGTTAATCTGAGTAAGGGTTCCAGGAATATCTTCGAAAACGGTCCCATTTTTTACTTGCAGTTTCATTTCACGTAAATCAGTTCCTATATTGGCTTTTATGTCTACCTGACCTATGCTTTGCAAATTAGGAAGTTCTAAATATCCTGCTGTAGAACCAACAACAGCACGCCCTGGAGTAGGAGAACCATTTCCAGTTGCAGTTCCTTGCGATCCAATTGATTGTGCTGGAGCCACAACCAATTTATCTGCACTAAAAGTTCCTTGCGTAATTCCATCTGCTAGCGTTTTTGTAATTGTATAAGCACCCGATGTTGATTGTGCTGTCCAATTCTGAAAGTTTTCTTCGAGAAGTACAACTTGTGCATTCGCCACCATAACGATTGCTACCATTGTCAACAATAACGTAATTTTTTTCATGATGATTTATTTAAATGGTTTTGCTTTGTATTTTTGGTCAACCAATTTATTGGTCGACCAAAAATACAATATCTATTATTAGGAAAAAAGGATATTCACATTTATTTTAATGAATATGTTGTAAAACATAAAATTGGTCAACCACCAAATTATTTTGATATTAGCTTAATAACTAACCTTTCGCCTCCTAAATCCAACACGCAAAGCAAAATGCCTTTTTCGTAAGTGCCTACAAAAATTCTAGTCTCACCATTTATCAAAACAACATCTTTACGGTCAACCATTTGTCCCAAAGAATTATACAAAGAATAAGAAAGTTTTTTTTCTGAGTTTTGGGGTATCAGAATTGTAGTTTCGCCTGTAAATGGATTTGGATAAGCTGACAATTTATTATACAGAGCAGAAGAAACAGATGCTGGTGAATTTGTTTCAACAGTATAGCTTTCAGGAGCATTGGGTCCAACAAGCTGATCGTTTAAAGGAGCATTCAAAACTGTATTGTAAGCATTAAATTCATCGGCTCCAATATCTCGAGTTCCAACGGCAGACTGTCCTTCAAAGTCTGTATTTACATACTCGTAACCAATCGAAGCATTTATTGCAGGACTAGCAGAAGTCAGTTTATATAAAGCCGTGGAAAGTTTGTCGTTACAATCTGAATCAGCAGCTCTGCAGTCTGTCAAAGCTAACAAAGGATTTGTTATTTTTATTTGAGAATCTGAAATTCCGGTTAATCCAAGAGTCGAAGTTTCAGTTGGATACATGATATTATTTTGAAAACTAACTCCGGCCAAAGATATAGTGCTATAATACTTAATCAGAGGATTTTCGTTTGCTTGAACAATATTATTCGCTATCACACAATTTTTAGGTGCTTTTCCATACGAACTGTTATTGTCAAACCCAATTTCAATATTCGAAACATTGTTTACAAGCGTATTGAATGCAAACACCACATTCTCTGGTAAAAAGTGACTGGACAAACTTGTTGATGTATTTGTCACATCTCCGTTTGTGAAAGTGCAAGCGGCATCCCATTTACTGCCGGTTAATCCTTCAAAATAATTATTGAAAATTTTGTGATTCATTCCGTAAACCCTTATCCCTCCGCAGCCGATTATATTACTTTCGAAAACAGCAGTTTTCGATTCGCCAAACACAAAATTTCCTTCCACAACACTTCCATTTCCCTGACGAAGACTTATTGTACCCAAACAGCGACGGAAAGTATTATACCTAATCGTATCGCAATTGCTTTTTACCGAAACAATTTCAGGATCGCCGTCACAATCTTCGAATAAGTTGTATTCAACCACTGCAAAAGCATCTTTATGGCTTAAATCACTTACTCCCAAACGAATGGTTTCCTTTTCGTTGGTTACACG
>JBBIID010000319.1:0-4179 GCA_037446675.1 Paludibacter sp. | reverse complement strand
TTCTTCAATAACTGCATCATTTACAGTATCAAGTATCAGCTTTTTTATCTTTTCCATCTTGTCTATTGTCTGTAGTCTTCTATAAATTTTACCTGAGTTTATCGTTGCTTTTTGCCTAAGAATTGTTCTACTTTTATTTTACGCTGCAATTGCATTAAGCCATAAAATAAAGATTCGGGACGTGGAGGACATCCCGGAACATATACATCGACAGGAATAATTTGATCAACTCCTTTTACAACGTGATACGAATTGACAAATGGTCCTCCCGAAATGGCGCAAGCTCCCATTGCCAGTACATATTTTGGTTCGGCCATTTGGTCGTACACACGTTTGATAAGTGGTGCCATTTTGTGCACCATGGTTCCTGCAACAATCATCAAATCGGCCTGACGAGGACTGTTGCGCGTCACTTCCATCCCAAAGCGGGCAATGTCGTGATGAGCGGCGGCAGCAGCCATAAATTCGATGCCACAACAACTTGTAGCATAAATAAGTGGCCATACTGAATTGGAACGTCCCCAATTGATTAATTCGTCTATTTTGCTCAATACGACGTTTACTCCATTGGCTTCCAGCTCTTTTATGTAGTTTTCGAGATATTCGTTATCGTTGAACTCCTCGGTAGGAATTCCTTTTATATTGATTTTTTTTAGCTCCATTTCAAAACTCCTTTCCTCCAGGCATAAGCAAGACCTAAGCCCAGAATGATGATGAAAAATATAATACTATACAGCCCAACATATCCCAAACTTCTTACAACAGTCGACCACGGAAACAGAAAAATGGTTTCAACATCGAACATAAGATACAAAATTGCGTATAAGTAATAGCCTACCTTGAATTGCATCCATGAAGTTCCTCGTGTTGGAATTCCACATTCATACGGTTCTCCTTTTTGGAGATTGAACGATTTTGGCGCAAGTAATATAGCAATGCCCAAACCGGCAATTACCAGAATGACACCGGCAAGCAGAACGACCAGAAAAAGGGATAAATTGTTCATAAAAATGAATAAAAAATATTGTATAAAAAATCGTTGCAAAGGAAGTACATTTTTTTTTAATAAATGTATGTTTTAACATTTAAATTCGGTTTCAATACTACCAAAATAATAGAATGCTGAAATTAGTATAATTCACTTATTACTAGTTGTTTGTGTGTTATTATAGTTTTATTTAATATACATATTTTAATATAATTATAGTTTTTTAGTTATGTAAAATTGTTTTTTTATCATAAATAATATATTTTAAAAAATAAATATACATACAAAATTACAATATCAGTTTTACATTAATGTATAATTATACAATAACTAGATGAGTGTTGATTTAAATTGAAAATAAAATAAATCCCGAATCTGATCGTTTAATCAGATTCGGGACTAAAGTTGGATAGAAGAAACGTTTACCTTATATTATATATGGTTCGGTGTGTATGCTTATGATGGTTTTTTCGCCAAATTTTGCTTTGAGTTTCTGTTCAATTTCGGTCGCTACGTCGTGAGAATGTACGAAATCGGTATTTCTGTCGAGTTTTATATGTATATCTACAGCATAAATATTACCGATTTTTCTGGTTTTCAAATTATGATAAGCCAAAATTTCCTTGTTTGCCGATACGATTTCAATAATTTCCTTTTCGGTTTCCGGTGGCAACGATTTTTCTAGCAGTTCATTTATACTGGGCAATCCGAGTTCTATAGAAACTTTCACAATAAATAAACTGACAATGATTCCGGCTATCGGATCCAAAATGCGCCAATGCTCTCCCAGAAAAATAGCTCCCGAAATTCCAAGTGCTGTACCAATGGATGAAAAAGCATCCGAGCGATGATGCCATCCATTGGCTATTACCGCCTGACTGTTGATTTTTTCTCCGGCTATTTTCGTATACCAGAACAATCCTTCCTTAATTACAATTGATACAATGGCGGCGATTAATGCAATAATGGTCGGTTGCTCTATTATTTCTCCATTTATTACGCCAATTACTTTGCTTATTCCATTCCAGAAAATACCAGCTCCAACAACAAGGAGTGCCAAACTGATAAGTAAAGTGGCGAAAGTTTCGTATTTGCCATGTCCGTACTGATGGTCGGCATCCCTTTCTTTGCCTGATACACCAATAAATATGATAACAATCAGATCGGTGACAAAATCGGATAGAGAATGTACTCCATCAGCGACCATGGCCGTACTTTTACCCCAAATACCTGCAAGTAGTTTGAATGCTGTAAGCACTAAGTTGAAGAAAAAACCAACCCAGGTTACTTTTTTAGCTTCAGTTATTCTGTTTGTACTGTTCATTTTTTAGCTCTATTGTTTCGGAGCAAAAATAGCGACAATAGTTTATAAAAATAACGATTGGAAAGAAGTTTTTTACCTCACAAAAGCAATTTATATCGGTTCTGAATTGTATTTAAAAAGATTCTGAATAATCAGCTTAAAAAAGTCATTCGCAACAATTTTCGAAACAACATGTTTCTTTTTTTGTCTCAAATTCTATTGTAACATGCTGAATACCTTTTTGTTGAAGCGTGTCTCTTATTTCGGTCTTTATTTTAGCCAGTTCTTCGAATGACGAATTATCTTTCAGAACCACGTGCACCGAGAGAATATTGTAATTCCCGTCGATAGACCAAATGTGCAAATCATGCACATCCTCTACGGCGATATTAGCTTTTAGCCAATCGGAAATTTCGTTAATATCAAATTCGTCAGGAATACCTTGCAGAATGATGTGTAGACTTTGGCGCACATTTTTGTACACGTTAGTCAACACAAAAATAGAGATTCCAATGGACATAAGCGGATCGAGAACCGGCACATTGAAAAAGTGCATAATGATTGAACCAACCAAAATGGCAGCCCAACCCAATACATCTTCCAATAAATGTAACGAGACAACTTTTTCGTTGATACTATCTCCTTTTTTTAATCTGAATACAGCTGCACCATTTACAAGAACACCAACTATTGCCAATACAAACATTCCTTCGGCATATGTTTTTTGGGGATGAAAAACACGTGGAATTGCTTCGGAAAGGATGAATATACTTCCTACTACCAAAACAATCGAATTAATAATGGCTCCCAATAACGAAAAACGTTTATAACCATAAGAGTAGGTCTTGCTGCTTCCTTTTTTTGCTACTTTTTGGAAATACCACGCTAAACCGAGCGATAAAGAATCGCCAAGGTCATGAACGGCATCGGATAAAATAGCAATACTGTTCGTAAAAAAGCCTCCAACAATTTCAACTACGGTAAAAGATAAATTGAGGAAGAAAGCAACACTAATATTTTTTACATCGGAATGATGATGGTGTGCATGATCGTGATTATGGTGATGTTCGTGAGCCATTTTTATATGTATATTAGAAACTAACGTTTAAATACGTATAGTGTTCGACAAAATTACGTTCTAATTGGCAATAAACAAAATAATGATCTTATAATGTGACATTGATTTTTTATCTGAACCATTTTTTTACATCCATATCGTAGCCTGCGCCTTGCATATAGTTAAAAGTGGCTAAGTTCAACCCTTTTCCATAAAAGTCAAGGTCTATTTCGTTTTCAGTGGAGAATGGAATTTCGTTGTTGGCAAAACTACCTAATGGGATATTTATGAGTTTTGCTCCGTATGCTTTCGGCTCAATTCCGGATGGACTGTGGATAGTCATGGCATAACGATGCCAAAAAGCAGATTGCAACCAGCCTCTTTCGAATAAACCACGCACCACTTCCAGCGAATCGATTGTTTCTTTTGCTGTTTGGGTCGGGAAACCGTACATTAAATAAGTATGAGTCATAATTCCCGCTTCGGTAAAATTTTTCATGCTTTCGCTGGCGGTTTCTATAGTAATGCCTTTATTTATTAGTTTAAGAATGCGTGGAGAAGCTACTTCCAAACCACCGGAGATGGCAATACAGCCCGATTGAGCCATCAGATAACAAAGTTCCGGAGTAAACGATTTTTCGAACCGGACATTTGTCCAATAGCTAACCGTAAGCTTCCGTCGCAAGATTTCCTCGCTCAGTTTGCGAAGAAGGGCAGGAGGAGCAGCTTCGTCGATAAAATGAAATCCGGATTGTCCGGTTTGTTGCATGATGTTTTCCATTTTATCAACCGTTTTTTCGATTGATTCTGTTTCGTAGTGCTTGATATAGT
>JBBIID010000318.1:0-4182 GCA_037446675.1 Paludibacter sp. | reverse complement strand
AAAGTTCGACCTTTGTGCATAAAACGAGGGTGTGCCTATTTTGACACACCCTCTTATATCGTAAATAAATAAGTAACTAACACTTTATCATCTTTTACTTGATAAATACTTATTCCATCTTCTTTAGAATTATCTTATTTGCATACCCTTTATTTACTTCACTCCAGAAATTAACAAATGCCGAATAAAACTTGGTATCATATCTGCCGGAATTAATTTGTAGTTTCTGTATAACAGTAATACGCTTTCCTCCTTCATTTTTTAGGATTGAAATAAAGCTTCCAAACGGTTGCTCAATATCAATTGATTTTGGTAATGCCTCTATTGAGTAACCATCAGGCAAATTAAAGCTAATAGTATCGCTATCGGCATATCCATACGAAATATATAAGGGGTGATTTCTTTTACCTGCTGAGAGTGTTTTAACACCTCGACGAAAAATATTGACTGGAACAAATAATCGGCTTCCTGTTTTGGAACTGTACTTGTCATAATCCAACCGATAATTTATCTGCATTACTGGTAAATCAGATTTTAATTCGCTATAAGTAAGATTACTTATGCTTCCCTGTGTTAAATCAATTCCTCTTCGTATAAATTCTTTCTTTTTTTCAAGATCCAGATTTACAAATCCAGTTAATGCCTCATATTGATAAAGTTCACTGTTCTGCTTTACATCTATATTTCCTCCACCATCGCCTGCTAACTCAATATTCACAAAAAGGCTTTCCTTATTCAATGTGTCTGGATATGATGGTAAACAACACACTTCTCCTCCTGTATTTTTTATTAACAAAGCATCATGTCCTGCAATACTACGATGGATATATCCAAAAGGCAACTGGGGGTTGGTACATTCAAGCCACAAAGTATCTTTTTCAAGAGGTACCTGCAAAATTACATGGTTCATCTGATTGGCACTTGCAAAATCATGAATTAACCTTGGATTGGCAGTGCTTATTACTGTATAAACAGAATGGATACCCAACTCCTTTAACATTGCAAACATGTAGTTTGAAAGCCCTTTACAGTCTCCAAAACCCAAACGGCAGACCTCAGCTGCTGGCATAGGCTGTAGTCCTCCGATCCCCAATTGAATACTTACATACCGAGATGTTTTAGCCAGATAATCATAGACTGCTTTCACTTTTTCACGATCAGTCTGGCAATTTTTTGATATCTCCGTAAGAATCGGACGAATCGTTTCAGGTAAAATATCTCTACCAGTTAACAACCCATATTGCCATAAACCGAATGTCTTCCAATCAGTCATATCTCCCCTTGTTTTATCATATGAAAATTGTCTGGGTACTGAATATAAAATTGGAACAAAAGACGACAACGCATCTGTAAAAGGTTCATTTTCTATTGCAGGACAATTACTTACCATAGTTTCATAGATAGAGCTTTTACCGTCCTGGCTCTTTTTTGGCATTAGCATTTCTCCTTTCGTCTTAAAGATAGGGTCCATCGTATTAGGAACTACAAGCTGAAAGGAGGCATTTTCAAGTGATTGATTAAAACTGCACTGAGGAATAAACACAGGAAACGCTATGATTCCTTTTTTATACTTCACGTCCCATTCATATGCTATGGTATACGGATAAGAAGCTACAGTACTTTCATAATAGTAAGTTTTACTATCTGAAGCCAACTCATAAGTATATTCAGAGGTTTTTAAGTCAGCCATTTTCATCTTACGAATCAAATTCCCGAATGAATCATAAATTGCTCCATTAAACTTAACCAATTCCCGAAAAGTATCACTCGTATAAATAAAGTTAGCAGACTCCGTTCCTTTTTCATTCAAAACAGTTAACACAAGCTTTTCTTTATGCAATCCACTAACATCGGATTCATAAATAAACTGTAATCTATTTTCTCTTACAACAGAATAAGCATTGGCTTTGAGTGAATCTGCAATTGCAGGCAATATAACTTTTTCCTGAGCAGCTGTGTCTACAATACTAAACAGGAACAAAACAAAAAAACAAAAGTTTTTCATACCATAGATTTATTGGTAACTGTAATTCACTTATTCGATCAAGACACCTTTTTAAAAACCAACATTTCTGTGTTTTTCTCGATAATTCGCGTCCAAAACTCTCGTAAAGTTTTATATTCTTCTGCTGTATAGTAAACTCTATCCATGTTAAACGTATAATTTATCACAACCTGTTTATCCGTTTTTGAAACAACATAACTACAAAAACAACCGCCATGCCCTGGTTCAATCTTAATAGATTTTGGAAGTTCTTCAATTACATATCCTTCTGGAATATCTAAAATTGTTCTGATCTTATACGAATAAGGGAAATCAAATTCGATAGGAAGTTTACGATCTTCCTTAATGAATTTATTCTGAGTCAAATGTGGGAAAATCAAGGGGTTTACATAAATAAAATCATCGGTAACCGAAGTACTTTTTGAGAAAGTAAGCTCTTCTTCAAGCAACGGAGAAAACTCCGACATCCCCTTATAAGAACTATTATCAATCTTCATTTCTCCATTCGTCTGAATTTTTTCTATAAATGCAGCACTATCTTTTTCATTGATAAAGACATCTCTTAGTGCAGAGGCATAATAAACTTTTCGTTTTCCTTTTAATAAACCGTCCGAGTTAAGCGAGCAAACAGAGACAATATTAACACCATGCTTTCCAATATTACTCAAATCAACCCATGACCCTTGTCCGTTCTCTCTAAAAACACGTGCTCTGTTAACCAATAATACTGGAGGAATCACATTTATATCTCCTTTAGAGACGGATCCATCCATATACACAAATGTACTGTCTGTATTTCCAATTCCAACAATAAATGTATTCAACTTAGAAACTGATGGATGCAAAACGGGTAAAATTCCCATATCCCTTCTACTTATCATTACTGGGTAAGCGCTTAATCCGGCATCTTTTAGCATGCTAATCAACACAAAGTTTATTTCAGCATTAGTACCTGTTCCGGACTTAATAGCTTTTCTAACATTTCCTCCATAAAAACCATATTGGTTATTCCATGAAATCTTACTTTTGAGCAATTTGTACACAGCCCTAATTCTATCTTCTTCTGTTTTATATGCTCCAAGATTTAAAGCATTTAATTCCTCTTTGTAAGGATTCTGCATTTTAAGAACTGAACCAAATTCAGAATCACCTTTCAGCATCTCATCTATTTTATCCCAATCGGTTGTAAAGGATTTATACAACACTCCCGGAATTTCTAATTTTGCCAATTCAAATATAACTTGTGCTTTGTAATCATCGGGGCTCCATAAATAGGGCTCATTATTTAATGCTGGCAAGTTTTCGACAGTAAATAAATATTTAGTGGCGTTACAACGGATAACATTAGATCCCTGCGATCCACCTCCTACATGAAACGTCACTGACTCAGGGATTGTTTCTTGTTTTAATAGATCTGCATTTCTTACTTCCTTATTGAATATAAAATATTCCGGAATAACAATTTGATGATTTCCATATATGACTGGAATATTTTGCTGAATTACCATATCATAAATCCTATCATAAAGAGGAGATGTAACTGAATATTTATATTCAATTACAGTACCTGTCTTAACAGACGGTACAGAAAATTTTAGTTGCTTCCACTTACTATTTATCTGTTCTTCAAATATATAGTTTTTTTCAAGTTTAGTCTTTACAATCTTTCCATTATCCAAATTGTAGGCCCAAGCTTCCAGTTTGGCAATGCTTTCTCTAGGTTGAGACTGATCTTCAGGACTATAAAAAGGGATTGTAACATCTGCCCAAGCGTTTCCTTCAGGTTTCAAAACTTTGATTTTGGACTCGAAGTTGTAAATCAACTTAAAATCATCAGAACGGTAATCGTAATAAACATCCGATTTGTTGTATATAAATACTGCTGACGCCGTAGTGTCTTTTTCATAACAACTCATTGATAATTCGTGGTCATTTACTTTACCAAATTTAAAACTAAATTCTTGCGAAAAAACTGTCAGCACAGAAAATGCACTTAATAAAAAAATCAGTAGGTTTCTTTTCATAATTGTATATTCGTTGGTTAAACTAAAAGTTATTTACACCGCTGTAAATATAGGAACAATTTTGATAATACAACCTATTTAGTTAGGATTTATTTTTTAGATATTTTTTTAATGATAATACATAAGATAGACAGGAGTGATGCTTTGACTCAT
>JBBIID010000317.1:0-4203 GCA_037446675.1 Paludibacter sp. | reverse complement strand
TGTCACCGTAAGATGCGGTTGTAAGCATGATAAATTGATCATTCACCAGCTGCTTACCGGCAACTGTCCATTGATTGTTCGAATTTTCGTCGAGAACTTTCGAAATTGTTTGCTCATTTATTGAGGCTGAAACTGCCGATATTTTTGCGGCCTTCTGTGAAAACGAAGAAGTCCAAGAGCAAATAAAAAAAATAAAAGTAAAAATGCGAAATGTACGTCTCATAAATTAATTACTAAGTATTTATAATGTTTTTGTTCTGGTTACACATATTCTTTTGCACAAACTTCCCTGCTTGCATCTCACAAGCAAACAATCGTTTGAAAAAAATATGATATAAAGATTATAATAGGTTTATTTAATGATTCATTATTGTTCTACTTCATAGCTATTCCCGGCTTCGGTTTCAAACGAAATCATATTTTTATCGATAACTGTGAAGTTCACCGGAGTTTTATCTTTTTTCAGGAAAATTTTGTATGTGCTAATATTCGGGTATTTGATTTTACAGATATTTCCTGAATTCGATGTAATATCAAGCTGAGATGCAATACCATTGACCCACTCGGCATCTATTTCAAAGTTTCCACGAGCTTTCAAACCTCTGAATTGTCCATTTTTCCAATCCGCAGGCAACGCCGGGAGCAGATCAATATATCCACCCTGACTTTGAATTAACATTTCAGTCATTCCGGAAGTTACTCCAAAATTACCGTCAATTTGAAAAGGCGGATGAGTGTCGAATAAGTTTTGATAAACTCCTCCGATATTAGCAGGATTACCTTTGTAGGTAAGTGTCATTGCTTCTTTTAATAGTTTGTGAGCTCTGTTTCCATCTTGCAATCTCGCCCAAAAGTTAAGTTTCCAAGCTCTACTCCATCCGGTTCCTTCATCTCCACGGGTGTCTAACGCTTTTTTCATTCCTTCCACGTATTTATCTTCTTCTTTACTCCTACCAGGCACTATTTGCGATCCGGGATGAAGCCAAATCAAATGGTTGGCATGTCTGTGTCCATAATCTCCGGTAATATCACTTGTCACCTCATCTTTCCATTCCATAAACTGCCCTCCAAGTCCGATTTTGGGGCCAGAAAGTTTACTTTTGGCTATTCTGATTTCTTCTATTTCTGGAATATTAAGTTTCAAAACTTTAGCTGCTTTCAAAGTCATATCAAAAAGTTCTGTTATAAGCCCCTGATCGCATGAACAGCCCAAGGAAAACTCTCCATGTTCGGGGGAATAAGAAGGGTTTGCTACCAAACTTCCATCTCGTTTGTCTTTCCACAAATTATCGACCCAAAAAAGAGCTGCTTCAAAAATGGTGTTGAAATTTTTTGCAAGAAAAGTTGTATCGCTGTTGAATAAATAATAATCCCAAATATCCTGACAAAGCCATGCATTTGCCGCAGGAAAATAAAATGCTCCCGAAGTTGCCGGCCCCGTATTGCCCCATATACTATTTTCATGATAAGTAACCCAACCACGAACATCGCTTCCGTCGGCTTTACAGTGATAGTAATTGGCTGTGATTTCGCCACGTGGCACCAAACTATTTATATATTTAATCATCGGATCGTGGCATTCCCGAAGGTTAGTCTGTTCGGCCAACCAATAATTCATTTGGACATTAATATTTGTATGGTAATCAGCATTCCATGGATTATTTAGAGATTCTGCCCAAACGCCCTGAAGGTTGGCTGGCAATGTATTCGGACGCGAAGATGAAATTAGCAGATAACGCCCAAACTGATAATACAGCATTTCGGCATAAAGGTTTTCTTCGGTTGTATTTGTTTTGAAGAAACCTGCCAGCAGCTTATTGGTTGTTTTTCCCGGAACAGCCGATATGTTTCCAAGATTGATTGCAGCTCTGTCGTACAGAGATTTATAATCTTGCTGATGAGTTTCAAGAAGTTGCGCGTAACTCTTTTTTGTGGCATTTTCCAAGGTTTGTTTCACAGTTGTTAGTGGATCGATAGCCGAGAAGTAATTGAATTTTTTATCCATTGATTGAATATAATTCGTTGCCGCCGACATTAGCAATATCACTTCATCAGCGTTTTGCACCACAATTTTATTCCCAACTACAGAAAGTGTTCCTCCAGTATTCAGGATTTTTACTTGTTGTGCAAATTTTAGTCCATAAGCTTTATGATTGCTTGGTTGTCCCGTAAGAGTTATAGTGTTTCCTTCGGCACTAATAATTTTGTTGGAATGCAATGACGAAACAGAAAAAGTTCGCGATATATGACCACCTTTGTTTGCCGACAGTTTGATTACCATCACATTATCAGGATAGCTCATAAAATAATCACGAGTATAATCTACTTTTCCCAGAGTATAGCTAACAGTGTGCAGTGCATTGTCTATATCCAGCTTTCGTACATAATTTGTTGGTGCATCAAGCGTTCCAGCAGCCGGAATAAGTTGAATTTCACTCAACTGCGGAGGTGTTGTTTTATCTCCCGCAGAAACACTCTTAATTTCAAGCTTGTAATACTTATAAGTTTGTGCCGCCGAAAACGAAAATTCCTTCGTTTGTTTACGTTTTTCGAAAACGACTTTTGTTTGAGTGTCAATAAGACGATAAGAGATCCCATCATTCGATCCATACAATTTCCACGATTTCGGATCTCTAGCAGGCATATCATTACCCGAGGTGAGTCGATATGATTTTATAGAATATTTAAAAGCATATTCCCAAGCAATAAAACAAGGGAACGATTTTTTGAATCCTTTGTCGGCAAACCATTTCGAATTCAAATCTCCATCAAATAGTTTTGCAACCTGTTCTGTAGTTCTATCAGGGTTGTCGCAATTCGACACAATGTGAGATATTTCAGGTATGGCAGCTTCGTTGTACGATATTTCAATATTTCCCAACGTTTGATACGAGCCAAAATTCTCTTTTGTACCCTTTATTGCAGTAAGCAAAGTATCAATTCGAGTGTTATTTTTGCTTGGATAATTGGCAGTAATTAATTTTCCGGCAGCATCGTAATGTG
Source organism: Paludibacter sp. (assembly GCA_037446675.1). GTDB lineage: Bacteria > Bacteroidota > Bacteroidia > Bacteroidales > Paludibacteraceae > Paludibacter. Next base: position 1,200 of record JBBIID010000317.1, on the reverse strand, counting down.
CTGCTTTCGTATTCGTAAAATCAATCATTTTTTGCTGCAAAGCATTTTGCAACTCTAAATAATTCTTTCTGTTCTCGGCAGGAGTAAAACGATGTCCGCCATTAAAATCTGGATTATCTCCAGGGCCTCCTGACCAAATAGTATGTTCATTCACCTGAATTTTGTCAACGAGCACGCCACCAAAGATCATAGCACCCATATATCCGTTGCCAATGGGCAGCGCTTCGCTTTCCCAAACTGTGGCAGCAGTATCATATTTAGCAATCAGGTTAACTTTTTGAAGTGTAATGCCTCCTTTTGCCGAAACAGCAGAGCATAACAATCCAACAACAAATAAAATTGAGATTTTTTTCATGGTATTTTTTTATTTTCACACAAAGTAAGGCAACATATATTAACGCAATGATTAATGCAGCAATTAAGACATAATTAATTTCAAATTTATTCTTTGTTAAGCGGGTTAATTATTGTTTTATTAATTATCTTGCTTGATATTTGTAAAAAAATTTACAAATTCTAATTTCTTATTTAATTGTATTCCCTCATGAGATACACACGCTTAGCTTTATGTTTCACACTCTACATCATTAGTTCTGTAGTAGTTTTCTCTCAGATTTCAGAAAGACTGGTTTATCCCTACGTCTTCGCACCTTCCGAAGGGTTGGTAAACAAATATGAAAAGCAATATCGTTCGGAAATTTGTCTTAATGGATATTGGGATTTTCAACCAGTGAAATTACCCCAAGATTACAAACAGGGAAAAGGTGTTGCTCCCGAGTTGTCAAAACCGGCGAAAGATGCCTGGGGAAAAACGCAAATTAAAGTTCCATCGCCATGGAACATCAACAGTTTTGCCAATCGTACCGATATTGCCGGTCCCGATCACCGCAATTATCCATCCTATCCTAAGAATTGGGAGGACGTAAAAATGGCCTGGCTCAAAAAAAATGTTACAATTCCTGCAAATTGGGATGGCAAAGCCATAAAGCTCTATTTCGAAGCTGTAGCAGGTTTTACAGAAGTATACGTGAACAATGTAAAAGTAACTGAAAATTTCGATTTATTCTTGCCTTTCGAAACTGACATTACCGATAAAGTAACTCCGGGTCAAACAGTAGAAATTCTTGTCGGTGTTCGCAGCCAACAACTTTTCGAAGACAACAGCACCATCGGCCGACGTATAGTGCCTGCGGGTTCAAT